>JBIIJL010000135.1:0-2997 GCA_044233795.1 Legionella sp.
CGAAAATTCTCTTTTCACACTTCTTCTCCCATATTAAGATCACGATCTTAACTGGGTGTGTGCATTCATTAAATCACGTCAAAGAAATACTCATGCGATTGAATCATCATCTACATTTCCTCCAAACTCTGCTTCCATTTCTTCTACACTTGGCAAGCTCGATTTAAGCTCTTCAGGCAGAGATTGTGTAATTTGATACTCAGATACTCCTATAGGCTTCTGAACATCACTTAAAGCATATTCAACCACTAATTTATCGCGACTTTTACAAAGCAATATACCGATGGTTGGTTCATCACCTTGACGGCGTAGTTGCTCGTCGACTGATTTAATATAGAAATTTAATTTGCCCACATGCTCAGGTTCAAAATCTATGGTCTTTAATTCAACAACAACATAACAATGAAGGCGTGTGTGATAGAAAAGTAAATCAATAAAAAACTCACGCGCTCCCACTAGCAGGGGAACCTGTCGCCCTATGTATGCAAAACCAGCCCCTAGCTCTAAAAGAAAGTGGGTAATATGATTAACTAATCCCTGCTCTAGTTCTTTTTCGTTATAATTTTTCGTCAAAAAAAGAAAATCAAAAATATAAGGGTCTTTAAGCGTTTGAAGTGCCAAGTCTGATTGAGGAGTAGGTAATGAATTAGAAAAATTTGTTAATGCTTTCCCTTCACGTTGCCACAATTGGCTTTCAATTTGATGTGTTAATACACTTCGACTCCATCCGTGCGCAATTGTATGCCTTGCATAATAAAGACCTTCCTGAGGACTTTTACACTTGTTAATAATCGATTGATTATGCCCCCAAGGGATTTGGGTTAATTCGGCAACAGCTTGTTGCCAAATTTCAGGTTCCTCAAGCCAGAACTGCACCCATTGACGAATTAGCCTGAGATTTCTCTCAGAAAACCCTTTAATTTCAGGGAATTCACTCATTAAATCCTGGCTTAAATGTTTGAGAAAACCTTCTCCCCAAGCAACATTTTTTTGTCGCTCAATAATTTCCGTTCCGAGTTCCCAATAAAAGGTTAATAATTGCTGATTAACAGCTACAGCAGCCTTGAGCTGTACTTGTCTTACTTTTACTTTTAGCTCCACAATCCATTTTTTGTAGTCACTGCTATAAGCCATATCATTTAACATAAAACTTTTTACTCCATTTATGTCTGTTGCTCTGCTGCGTCTCCAGAAATTACCCATGCATCAATTTCACTGGATTTAAAGCGCCATTGTTTACCCACTCGATGCGCTGGAATTTTTCCCTTTTCAAGCCAGCGATAGATGGTTACCGATGAAACATCCAGGTATTCAGCAACTCCTTCTACTGAAATCCATTTATCTATTATTGTCTCCAAGATAGAATACTCACCAGTCAAGAAATAATGCTAATGATTATCAAAGATAAAGAATGAAAGTTCAAGTTACATGAAATATATAAATGCCTAATTTTAAGACATTATATAAATTGACTGGCAGAGATGTAGAGAAAGTTATACACCACCGGATGACCCATACGGCGTTCAAAACCCCGGCTACCCCCTCCAACCCCTCGCCAAATTTGAAATTTGAATCTGGATTTAACTATTCAAACGTTGCAGAAGATATCCAAATCATTAGAAGATGATCAATGTTATTTGTGAGCATCTTCTAGTAATTTGATCTTCTTCAATCTATTCCTCATTGACTATTAGGTAATGACCAGAGCCATTGCTGCTCCTCGCTACCAAAATATCCACCTGCTTTGATTGACTGAATCTGCAAAGTGGATTTCGCCCGTCTGATTGTTGAATGCGAATAGCCAGCATGTCGATATTGCTCTTCGTATCCACCTGAGGTAATGGTCCATTCACTAGCAATTCTGATAAAAACTGAATTGCTTTTTCCAATACCCCTTGACGCTTACCTTCATTTGTCTTTTCAGCAGATGCAAGCCAATCTCGGGCAGAACCTTCAACAAACTGTTTCCATTTGATAAATGATCCGCATACCCCTGGATGGCTTGCCAGTTCATTTTGCTGTAACTGGTATACAAACCCGCCTTCGTCTGGCCCAATGTTAGACTTGGCACGCATTAATAACCAAGTCATTTCATCGTCCTCATCCTCTTTGGGTAACTTAGCGACCACAAGAACTACACGCGCTAACGCTCCGAAAGCCAAACTGCCAGTTAATCGTTCAACCGGATTCCGCCCATGTGTTGCTTTGGAAAAATGAGTAATACCCAATAGGGCACAGCCTAATTTTCCAGCCAAATCAACCAAAGGCTGTAAGCTTCGTCTGACCTCTGCGTTTTTATGGCTATCACCTGTAACAGCAGAGACAATAGGGTCAATTATTAATAATCGTACATTGCCAATTTCTTCAAGCTTCTTTAATAGTGGTTCCATATCAATGGCAGGATCAAAAGATCTATTCTTTTTGCCCTCCTGAACACCAGCAATAAAATATATGTTATCCATATTTGCACCTGCTTGAAGCAGGCGTGGGATTAACGTATCTTTGGGGTCATCTTCACCGCTCCATATCACCACGTTGCCACAACTTGCAGGTGAACCATCAGGCCAACATCTGCCAGAAGATATTACTGCTGCAAAATCTAAAGCGATGGTGGTTTTTCCAGTTCCTGGTGCACCTCCAAGCACATGCAACTTTCCTGCAGCGAGCCAGTCTCTCCAAAGCCAAGCGACAGGTTCAGGTTGAATACTCGATGCTCTCACTAACTCTACTTGTACCCCTTTGCCTTTAGAAATTGTACCCTCAGTCATCAATTCCATTTACAATTTCCTTGTTCTATAAGTCTTCTTATATCCTCCACACGCCACATAGTCAGGCGAGAACCAAATCGTACGGGTTGTGGAAATCGACCGGTCAAGTCCTAAATTTGCTGTAAATTCTCATTTATTCAGCCCATCAAGTTAATTGTTTAGTTCGCCATTTTGTTTATTTCAATAACATTTGTTTTGTTCAGCTCTTGCTCTGCTAACCACTCATTAA
>JBIIJL010000009.1:0-40754 GCA_044233795.1 Legionella sp.
GCCCCGTGGGTGGTGGTAAATCATCACTTGCTGAAAAACTGAAAGAACTCATGCAAAAAACACCTTTTTACGCCATCAAAGGCTCACCAGTATTTGATTCGCCCTTATCACTGTTTAGCCCCCAAGAAGATGCCGAGTTATTGCGCGAGCGCTTTGGGATTCCAAGCCGTTACTTACGTTATATTATGTCTCCATGGGCCATTAAAAGGCTAAGAGAATTCAATGGTGATATTAGTCAATTTCGGGTCATAAAAGTAAAACCCTCTCGCAATAGACAAATTGCCATTGCAAAAACCGAACCTGGGGATGAAAACAATCAGGATATCTCGTCATTAGTTGGTAAAGTTGATATTCGTAAACTTGAAGAATTCTCTCAAGATGATCCAGATGCCTATAGTTACTCAGGCGGCCTATGCCGGGCTAACCGCGGGCTACTTGAATTCGTTGAGATGTTCAAAGCACCCATTAAGGTTCTACATCCATTGCTCACTGCAACCCAAGAGGGTAATTATAATGCAACAGAGGGGCTTTCTTCCATTCCTTTTGAAGGCATTATTTTAGCACATTCCAACGAAGCGGAATGGCAGACTTTTCGCAATAATAAAAACAATGAAGCGTTTATCGATAGGATCAATATCGTTAAAGTTCCTTACTGCTTACGCGTTTCAGAAGAGTTAAAAATCTATCGCAAGCTGATTGAAAATAGTTCTCTGGACAAAGCTCACTGTGCTCCGGGTACCTTAGATATGTTAGCGCAATTCTCAGTCCTTACCCGCTTGAAAGAACCACAAAATTCCAGTATCTATTCTAAGTTAAGGGTTTATAACGGCGAGAGTCTAAAAGATACCGATCCCAAAGCGAAATCCTACCAAGAATACCGTGATTTTGCAGGCGTTGATGAGGGCATGAGCGGCATCTCGACACGTTTTGCGTTTAAAATTCTCTCTAAAGTTTTCAACTTTGACCACTTAGAAGTTGCAGCAAACCCTGTGCATTTACTTTATGTTTTAGAGCGTCAAATTGAACAAGAACAATTTCCTCAAGAAGTACATGAGCGTTATTTGAATTTCATCAAGGAGTTTTTATCACCGAAATACGTCGAATTCATTGGCAAAGAAATTCAAACCGCTTATCTCGAGTCTTATTCTGAATACGGGCAAAATATATTTGACCGCTATATTACTTATGCCGATTTCTGGATCCAAGATCAAGACTACCGCGATCCTGATACTGGCGAAATCTTTGATAGAGCTGCCCTCAATACAGATTTAGAAAAAATTGAAAAACCCGCAGGCATTTCCAATCCTAAAGATTTTCGCAATGAAGTAGTCAACTTTGTCTTACGCGCCCGTGCAAATAATCACGGGAACAATCCTAAATGGAACAGTTATGAGAAGTTGAAAACAGTCATTGAGAAAAAAATGTTTACCAACACCGAAGATCTGCTGCCTGTCATCTCGTTTAATGCTAAAGCATCGGAAGATGACAAGAAAAAACATGCAGAATTTATCGCGCGCATGGTAGACAAGGGCTATACCCCCAAACAAGTGAGACTCCTGTGCGAGTGGTATTTACGCGTTCGCAAATCACAATGATGAGCAAAATGCTCGGGGTAACATATGACTCAACTTATCGACAGGCGTCGCAATGCCGGTAAAAAAAGTACCGTTAATCGGCAACGTTTTTTAAGGCGCTATAAAAACCAGATCAAAAAAGCAGTGACTGAAGCAGTAGGCAGAAGAAGCATCACTGAAATTGATAAAGGTGAAAAAATCACTATCCCTGCCAAAGATATTTCAGAACCGCGCTTTCACCCTGGTGAGGGCGGTGTTGTTGAGCGTATTTTTCCAGGCAATGATGAGTTTCTTCGCGGAGACAAAATCAAACGCCAAGATGCTCAACAAGGTGGCGGTGGTGGGGGTGATGCTAGTAACGCAGGTGAAGGCGAAGATGATTTTACCTTTGAACTTACGCGCGAAGAGTTTCTTGAACTATATTTTGAAGATTTAGAACTACCCTTGCTCGTAAAAAAAGAATTAGCACGCATGACCACCCTTAAAACAGTTCGTGCTGGAGTTACCACAAGCGGGATCCCAAGCAACATCAATGTTTCTCGTTCGATGCGCCAAGCAACAGGTCGACGAGTAGCTTTGGCATCTGGCTACAAAAAGCAATTGTTACTTGCTGAAAAGCAACTAGCCCTCCTTGACCTATCATCTAAACCTAACACGACTGAGCGCGAGAAGCTTTTGGAGCAGATTGAACGTCTAAAAAAGAAAATCCATGCTGTACCTTTTATTGACACCATCGACCTTAGATACAACCATCGCGTGCAAATTCCCTCCCCTTCTACGCAAGCGGTGATGTTTTGCGTCATGGATGTATCAGGTTCGATGGATGAGCCTAAAAAAGATATTGCCAAACGGTTTTTTATCCTACTCTATCTTTTTTTAACTAAAAATTACGATAAAATTGAACTGGTTTTTATCAGGCACCACACGTCTGCAAAAGAAGTCAACGAAGAAGAGTTTTTTTATTCCCGCGAGACCGGGGGAACCGTAGTCTCAAGTGCGCTTGAACTATTGTACAACACCATTGAAGCACGCTATCCCCCAACTGCTTGGAACATCTATGTTGCACAAGCATCAGATGGTGACAATTGGAATGCTGACTCGCCTTACTGCCTTGAATTACTCCAAGAAAAAGTGATGCCCTTACTGCAGTATTTCGCTTATATTGAAATCATGCCGCGCCATCATCAAAGCTTATGGGAAGTTTATCAACAAGTGCAACAAAAATATACAAATTTTGCCATGGAAAATATTGATAATGTGGTCGATATATACCCGGTATTTCGTGAATTATTTAAAAGGAAAACGGTATGAAGAACAAACCGTTATCAATAGGTGCTGAATGGACTTTCGAGCTTCTACAAACTTACGATAGGGAAATAGCAAGACTTGCTAAGAAATTTAAACTAGATACCTATCCCAATCAATTGGAAGTCATTACCGCTGAGCAAATGATGGATTCATATGCTTCGGTAGGCATGCCCATCGGCTATCATCATTGGTCATTTGGAAAACACTTTGTTAGTGTGGAACAAAATTATCAACGTGGGCAAATGGGGCTTGCGTATGAGCTTGTCATCAACTCCAATCCTTGTATCGCCTATCTCATGGAAGAAAATACCATAGCGATGCAGGCCTTGGTTATCGCCCACGCCTGTTATGGACATAATTCTTTTTTTAAAGGTAATTATTTGTTTAAAATGTGGACATCCGCTGATGCCATCATTGACTATCTGGTCTTCGCCAGAAACTATATTAGCGAATGCGAGGAGCGCTACGGCATTGATGAAGTTGAAAGTCTTCTTGATGCGTGCCACGCGTTAATGAATTATGGGGTTGATCGCTACAAGCATCCCGCGCCTCTTTCTATCCAAGAAGAACAAATCCGCCAACAAAACCGTGCTATGTATCTGCAAACACAGGTGAATGAATTGTGGCGCACCATTCCAGAAGGCAAAACCACTGCAAAGCTTGCGGAGAAAAAAACCTTCCCCGAAGAGCCACAAGAAAACATTTTATATTTTCTTGAAAAAAACGCCCCTTTGCTTGAGCCATGGCAACGCGAGGTAGTAAGGATTGTTAGAAAAATTGCGCAATATTTTTATCCGCAAGGTCAGACCAAAGTGATGAATGAAGGCTGGGCATGTTTTTGGCACTACACGCTGTTACATGCAATGTATGATGAAAAATTAATCACCGATGAGTTCATGCTTGAAATACTGCAAAACCACACCAACGTCATCATGCAGCCTGCTTATAATAGCCCCTATTTTAATGGCATCAATCCCTACACGCTAGGCTACAACATGATGCAAGACATCAAACGGATTTGTGAACAACCCACTGAAGAGGATCTACGCTGGTTTCCACATCTTGCAAACACTGATTGGCTCACAAGTTTAGACTATGCCATGCGCAATTTTAAAGATGAGAGTTTTATTGCTCAGTATTTATCCCCTCATCTTATCCGTGAGCTACGCCTCTTCCATATTGTTGATGATGACAAAAACCACGAACTCATCGTCAATGCCATTCACAACGAGCAAGGCTATCAACAAATTCGCGAAGCACTATCAAAGCAATATAGCCTCAGTCATTTAGATCTCGATATCCAAGTATTATCCGTTGATTTTGAGGGTGACCGCTCTCTTACTTTGCAGTATATCCAACAAAACAGAGTACCTTTAGGCAAAACCACCGATGAAGTACTGAAACACTTACATAGTATATGGAAATTTCCAGTCGTGCTTAAAGTATTTGATGACAAAGGGCAGGTCACCGCCGAATTCCAATGCCCCCCCAAACCACTCACCAAAACAACCACTTAATAGACAGAAAGCCACAAGCTGTTTTCTTTTTATCCTGCACAAATAATTTGTTCACGAAACACTTACATACTTCTGCATAAATTGCTACCATCTCGTCGAGCTAGACCAAGAGGAATGATTTAAAATAATAATAAGTAGGAGATTAAGATGGGAAGAGGAACAGAGGCCAATGAAGGTTTCAAAGATTTACAAACAACTATAACTACAGCAATGGAGCAGGCTCAACAATTAATAACTGCGAAAAATTATACAGAGGCCGCTGGCCTTCTTGAAACCGCCAAAAAGACATATGATACACACATAATTAAATATGAGGGGCTAGCAAGAGACTCAAAAGCAATCGCAAGATCTGGTTCTTTCGTTGGAAGACCAACTGTAGGTGAAACCGTTAGGTCATCCCAAACAGAACTCAAGACGCTGTACGCTCGACTCAATTCATTAATCGACGAGGTAAAAACGAAACAAATTGAGCAATTTAGGTTAGACACTGAAAAGAGGGCAACTGAGGCTGAAAAAAAGGCAGCAGAGGCTGAACAAAAGGCAGCAGAGGCTGAGCGAAAGGCAGCAGTGGCTGAGCAAACTAAATCAGCTGCCGCAAAGCAGGCAGAGGAGGCTTTAGCGCGCGCAGATGCAGCTGATAAAGCTAAGTTAGCCGCCGAAAAAAGTGCAATAGCTGCTGGAAAGCAGGCAGAGGAGGCTTTAGCGCGCGCAGCTGCAGCTGATGTTAAGTTAGCAGCCGAACAAAGGACAAAAGAGGCCTTGCACCAACCCAAAGAAGCAGAAGCTGCACTTCGGAGAGCAACAGCACCTGCAGCGGACACTGCCGAGCTTGAAGAATCAGCCCCCTCTGTGCCTGTCATTTCAGCAGACGAGATCCGCGAAGCATTGAAACAAATAGGCGACATCCAGAAAAAGCTCGCCACGAGTGGAAAGAATGCGGAGCTCGTAGAACAGATCACAGCACATCTAGAATCCTTTAAAGCCCATATTGAAACTCAAATTGATAAAGAATCGAACAGTGCATTGATAAACGCCATTACAGATACGATTACGCTGCTAAATAATCTAAACCCATCCAAAGAGGATCTTGAGCAATATAAAGCCAAAGCTTGCACAATGCAAGGTCATGCAAGACCCGCCCTTCAATTACTGGGCAAGATTATGCTAGCGTTAAGTGTTGCTATGGGTGCTCTGGTTGTAATCGCCTTTACAGGCGTTGCTATTCCTGCTGCAGCCCTTTTACCAACGAGCATTGGTAGTGCTGCCCTCTTAATAACAGGAGGCTACAGTTTGTTTGCAGGACGCCAACATGGTATAGCTAAAGACATGCATCAATTAGCCCAAGAGCATGAATCTTTGTGTTATCAGACCCCTAGTTAGACCATCGCTTTAAAAGTTGCCTTGAAGCTTTATCTTTAAGGCAACTGTCTCTTAAAAATAATAATAGCACCTTAGCAAACCGTCCTTTTCATTCGTGCCTATTTTAATAACTTAAAATGCTGATAACTTACATATTGATTAATATTATGCTACCATGCGTATCACTCAAACTAATCTGAAACGACATCTTGTGTGATAGAACATTAATACGAAATATAATATCCCCCCTAATAACCACATTGTTTTTCAACAAAACATTAAAACATCTCTTGACCGTCGAAAAGCAATTGATAATCATTCTCATTTGATGTATATTTACAGTTCTTTATTTTGCCAAGGTAATACGTTATGAAACTTAAAAAAATGCCTCGTTATCTTACTTTAGCGCTTCTTACTTCCGGCGCTAGTATTATCCTCGGGTTTTTAAGCTTCAGTGGCATGTTTGTTTTAACGCCAGCCCTACCAATTGCCTTCGCAGCCTTTGGACTTTCTGTGGTTTATGAATATGAAATTTACATGCAAAATATCAAAAGTGCATGGAACAAATTATTTAAACCATACTACCTTAAGCAACGGCTCGCCGAGCAATACTTACTTAAGCATTTCCCTAAGGAAGATGTTCCATGCTCAAATAGTTGCCAATTTTTTGAAGATTACAAGTTCCAACTTGATCTACTTGCAGGACTAGGATCATGTCGCCTTGATAAAGATGGTCGGGCTAAGAAAAAACACCTCGAAAAAAAACTACGCGACATGGAAAAATGGTTCGCTAAAATGCTATTCAGTCCTGAAATAACTAATTTAAACTGTGAGTATGCTCATGACAAATATGTTGTCGAAGTACAAGAGTGGCTAAGTCGTCATGAAAAAACAACAGAAGTAGTAAAATATCAAAGGCAACAGAAGGTATTCTCCTTGATTGCCCTGTATAGCACGCTTGCAGGCATTTTTATGAGTTTGGGAACCACCTATCTTTTAGTTGAAGCATTTTCTGTGATACCCGCTATTGCAGTCATTCCGTTTGCAATGTGGCCGCTCATGATTATACCTATGTCCCTGATTGCTGGAGCTGCATATGGTTTCCTTACATACAATGCGATGACCGACATGTACATTAACAACGCACTGCGTGTTTGGTTTGATAAATTAAAAATGTATTTTCAAAAAGATAGATTCTCAAAACTCAATCTTTTGACAGCAGTATCCGCCGCTTGCCTCCTGACCTTAGCACTGCTACTCACCATTTGCTCTGCTGGCACATGGTGGACTGTGGTCAAAGAAACTAGGCCTCTCTTTAGTTGGATGAATAAACTGCCTAAGTTTATCATGGGCGTGATGAACCCCTTTATCACCGGGTTTTCAACACTGATATTTAATATACAAAATACTGGCGAATCACTGGATTTGATTGACTCTGCTGCACGTAAAGTTGCAAAAGAACTTACAAATATCCGAGGGTTCCTGAAACAAATCCTCACATCCATTTTCCGAGGCTTCAGAACACTTAAAGAATCAGAAACTCCTCTACAATTGATTAATCCATTTCGCGTATTCTTGATTTTAACCTTTGTCCCACTGCGGATTATATTGTTTCTCGGTCATCTGGTCAGCATCGGCCTCACCGCTGATCGCGTTCCTGGCGTCTCAAATTTCTATTCAGCACTACTTGGAATAATTAGTGAATTGTTTGAAGATCTTCACTATTTTTTTGGCCACAATCATCACCATCACCATCACCATCATGAAGATAAAATTCAGCAACGTGATTTAGAGTCGTTACTAAAGGCGCGCCTTGATGAGCACCAAGGCCATAACCACGATGTCGATGTACCCACACGCTTACTCAAGCTAGTATTCGCCCCTGTCTTCGTGCTCGCAGCAGTTTGGGATTTTACTTTCAGCCAAGATGATAAGGCACCGAAAAAGCGTCTTAGTTTTGAGCAAGCGATGAACAAGCACTATGGCATCGAAGAAGAAGAGCCTGTTGCGGTGACTTATAGTGCACTTGCTACATCTGACAACTGGTCTCTTGTCCAAACCATTGATTTAATCGATAGGTTTAAGGAAAAACAATTACAAAAAGCTATGGTCGGTAGTGACCTTGCTCGTCAAAAAATAGAAGCTTTGACCGCTTTGCAAACAAAATTACGCCAGGCAAATACAGCCAGCAGAGACGCTATCAAAGAACTAATCGACAATGAAAAGGTCAATCCCATCTACGCAAAACATCGCTTCTTTGCTCAAGGTAATACAGATACTTCTGAATTTTTATACACAAAGCTCTGCGATCGCGTGGGTCTTGTGAGTCCGGCAGCCTAATCAGGAAGGGCAAGTTCTAGGAGTTCTTTTGCATGGGAGCGCGTTTGTTCGGTAATAGTCAAGCCTCCTAGCATACGCGCAATTTCATCAATTTTGTCGGTTGAACCAAGGGCCGTCACAACCGACATGGTCTCATCTGCACTTGTGATTTTTTCTACCCTAAAATGGTGATGAGCCATTGATGCGACTTGAGGCTGATGGGTAACACAAAAAACCTGTAACCTTTCACCTAACTGACGCAGCATTTTCCCGACAAGGGCCGCTGTAGAACCGCCGATACCTACATCGACCTCATCAAACAACAACGTTGGGGTAGATCCCCTGATGGCGGTTATCACGTGAATCGCCAAACCAATTCGAGAAAGCTCCCCACCTGAAGCAACTTTTGCCAACAGATCAGGCGCCATCCCAGGATTTGTACACACTCTGTACTCAACACGATCTTTACCATGCCCATGCATGCTATCTAACGGGGTAATATCTAGCGTAATATAGCCCTTTGGCATGCCCAATTGGCGGATGTAGTAACTGATTTCATCTGTGAGAAGCTTTGCTGCACGTTGGCGGGAGGCGCGTAATAGCAGCGCTTTTTCTTCGTAATGAGCAACTTGTTGCTCATATTGTTTTGATAATCTATCGACTTCTACGGAAATTTGAGCAATTTTATTTCGAGTTTCTGCTAAGACACCTACATGAACACTTAGCTGTCCTGCTTCAACGTGGTATTTTCGAGCAAAATGATGTATCAAACTCATCCGTTCTTCAACTTCCAATAAACGCTCAGGGTTTAATTCAATTCTCTGGACAAACTTGGTCATTTCTTCTAAAGCTTCATCACATAGGATGAGAGCATTGTTTACAAATTCTTGTACACTTTTTATCTCTGGGTGATCTGTTTTAATCGCTGTAAGCCTTTGCAATATCATGCTTAAGCCGTGCCGAATACTTGGCCCATCATCAGCATTTAAAAGCTCTGTGATTACATTTGCCTCAAGCATATATTCTTGCGCATGATGAAGCAGTGAATGTTCATTATTTAAAGCCTGAATTTCACCCTCTTGGATGCCAAGGGACAAGATTTCTTCAATTTGTGCATCGAGTAAATCACAATCCGTTGTATTTATTGTCCTCGCTGATGCTATTTTTAGCGCTTCTTTAGTCTTCTGACATTCATGATAAAGACAACTCACCTCCTCCAGCAAAGACTGATGCCCCGCGTACTGGTCGAGCTGGTTTCGGTGAGTTTGATGGTGCAGTAAGGTTTGATGTTGGTGTTGGCCATGAATATCAACCAACATTTCACTTAACTCTTTAATTTTGTGTAGCGGAAAAGGTTGTCCATTAATATATGACTTTGAACGATTCGGTTCTTGAATAATCCTTCTTAAAAAAATATCGCCCAATGGTGCTTCAACATCATGCTCTTGTAACCAACGAAACGGCAAAGACCCCTCGTCGATATGAAAAGACGCTGTTATATCACACTTCAAAGCTCCTGGCCGAATCACAGTTGCATCAGCACGTTCACCCATCGCAAGCATCAATGCATCAATCATGATGGATTTACCTGCGCCGGTCTCTCCGGTAAAGGCTGTCATACCCGAGGCAAAATCCAGCTCAAGTGCTGTAACAATTGCATAATTTTCGATGCGTAATGAGGTGAGCATATGACCTACCCTTGCGGCTTGAAACCCCAGCCGAGTTTGATCCTTAATGTATCATAATAGTGATAGTCAAGCGGATGCAACAATTGTAGTTGCGCGGTGGTTTTTTTTATAGACACACCCTGGCCTGGTTTAACGATATGAGACTCATGACCATCACAACTGATTTGTAAATCACTTTCATTTTTAGTATCAATACTAATTTCAATCAGCGCGTCTCCGTCGACAACCAAAGGTCTCGAGTTTAAGCTATGCGAGAACATCGGCACAATGACCATTGCATTAAGTTCAGGATGCATGATGGGCCCACCCGCAGATAAAGCATAAGCAGTTGAACCGGTTGGAGTTGATAAAATCAACCCATCCGCTCGATAATGGCCGACAAACTCCTGGTTGATATAGACATCAAACTCAATCAGATGGGTTTCATTTCCACGACTTAACACCACATCATTTAAAGCATCACCTTCATAATAAGTGGTTTCATCGCCATGGATACGGGTATTAACGAGAAACCGCTGCTCACTTGTGTAATGCCCGCTAAGCACAGCTATAAGCTCTTTTTCGAGATCAAGAGGCGCAATATCTGTTAAAAAACCAAGCCGCCCTCGATTAATACCTACTACAGGAACATTCACTTTAATAGCCATGCGGGCTGCAGACAGCAAGCTTCCATCACCGCCAACAACAACAATCAAATCCCTTTTTTCACCCATTTCCTTACGTTGCAGGACGTCTAGATGTAGCGCAAAGCTTTGTGCAGTATCAACATCCATGTACGCTTCAATTTGTTCATTTTTCAGAAATTCAACCAAACGATCGAGCGTTTCGCTAACGCCTGAGTTGGCTCGATGAGGCCTTGCGTACAATATAACGCGATCAAAGCGACTGTTCGTCATCTTGCATCATCCCTTCTCATCAATCCTCAGTATTCTGGGCTCGTTGTGTACGCTTTCTGTCATGTTCTTTCAACTCTTTTTTGCGGATACGAATTGAAAGTGGTGTAACTTCAACAAGTTCATCATCATCAATAAATTCTAAGGCCTGCTCTAAAGAATATTTAATTGCAGGTGTAAGAATAATATTCTCATCCGTTCCTGACGCTCTCATATTGGTGAGTTGCTTTTCCTTAGTCACATTGACCACCAAGTCATTATCACGCGCGTGAATGCCAACAATCATTCCTTCATAACATAACGTTTGCGGTTCAACAAACAACCGCCCACGCTCTTGAAGATTAAATAACGCAAAACCACGCGCCATGCCTTGGCAGTTCGCAATCAAAACGCCATTGCTACGCTTACCAATTCTCCCTCGAAACGCAGGACCATAATGGTCGTACACATGATATAACAAACCTGTACCTGAAGTTGCTGACAAGAATTCCGTGTGAAAACCAATCAATCCTCGTGTTGGAATCACATAATCTAGCCGCACACGGCCTTTACCATCTGGAACCATATTTTGTAACTCACCACGACGTTCTCCAAGTTTTTCCATGATGGTGCCTTGATGAGTTTCTTCAATGTCTACAGTTAAACGTTCGTAGGGCTCAAGCTCAGCATCACCTTCTTTACGTAAAATAACTTCAGGCTTTGAAATAGCAAGCTCATAACCTTCGCGGCGCATGTTTTCAATCAAGATCGATAAATGAAGTTCTCCACGCCCTGATACTCTAAATTTATCGGGGTCTTCGGTATCTTCTACCCGCAAGGCCACGTTATGTAGAAGCTCAGTGCTAAGCCTTTCTCGAATTTTACGGCTAGTGACAAATTTACCCTCTTGTCCTGCAAACGGTGAATCATTCACTTGGAAGGTCATACTGATAGTCGGCTCATCAACCGTGAGTGGTGCGAGTGGCTCAACTACATTAGGGTCACAAATGGTATCAGAGATATTTAACAAATCGATACCGGTGACTGCAATGATATCTCCGGCTCGTGCTTGTTCTATTTCAACACGTTCTAGTCCCTTGAAACCTAAAAGTTGCAATAATCGACCACTACGAATATTTCCATCTTTATCAATGATTTTCACAGGCGTTTTAGCTTTGATTTGCCCACGGCTCACCCGGCCAATACCGATGGTACCAACATAAGAGGAGTAATCGAGTGAACTGATTTGCATTTGGAAAGGTCCATCTCCATCGACATCTGGCGGATTAACTTTGTCTACAATAGTTTGCAAAAGAGCATCCATGTTATCCGCGGGCTCATCTAAATCGAGCTTTGCATAACCATTAAGCGCTGATGCATACACAATTGGAAAATCTAATTGTGTATCGTTAGCGCCCAAATTATCAAAAAGATCAAAAACCTGATCGACTACCCAATCAGGTCTCGCCCCAGGCCTATCAATTTTATTGATCACAACAATAGGATTTAAGCCCTGCGCAAAAGCCTTTTGCGTCACGAAACGCGTTTGTGGCATAGGGCCATCAACGGCATCCACCAAGAGCAAAACGCTGTCGACCATCGAGAGAATACGCTCAACCTCACCACCAAAATCAGCATGGCCAGGGGTATCAACGATATTGATTTGATGCCCGTGCCAATGAACACAAGTGTTTTTGGCAAGAATGGTAATACCGCGCTCTTTTTCCAACGCGTTAGAATCCATGAGACGTTCAACTTTCGGTGCACGCTCATTCAGCGTCCCCGTTTGTTGTAGTAATTTATCAACCAGGGTGGTTTTACCATGGTCAACGTGAGCAATAATAGCGATGTTGCGGATATTTTCTATCATAAAAACCTTATAGTCGCGAAAATAATGATCTACACAGCGATGTAATACGGCATGTAACAGTAGGCTAATTGAGCATCTATTTTCCATTATACAATATATTAGCCTAGAACCCCAAATGATGTGTGCATTTACCCCATTTTTGTAGGGCTTTGCTACACTTAAAGTAAGTTAGAAAGAAAGGTATAACATCATGGGAAAAATCATTTTACATCCCACCGATACTAGCCAGTGGCATGCACTCGTTAATGAGGCTCAAGCCACAACTCGGTTAATCCTCAATGAAAGCACTGAAAGCTATTTGGTCTTTCTATTGATGCGCTTTATGCAAACTACCCAATTGCTTGAATCAATCATCGCAATGGACTTTCTACATTCAATGGAGGTCTCCGGAAAACGGCAGGTTTCACTCTTACAAGAGGTCGGTGATAAAAGCTTATTGTTTTGTGGTCTATTTCCAGGCATAGCTAGTAAGCGCCATGTCCGTCTTGAATATTTTAGTGATTTAGGAAAAGCTGCCTATTTAACTGTAAGTGAACTGGAGCAAAGTGACTCAGGAAGATTATTCTTAGAGCTCAGCAAACAATTCGTCACATTGCAACAAATACTTCAAGCCATGCGTGGCGAATCTTTCGCCACGATAGAAGATGTGCGGGTTACTATTGGTCAGAATATGCTTCATTGATCTCTATCTTTGGCGTGCTCGGTGCCGAGCCCGCCAAACACAAGGACTTTCCGGACACCCGATAAATTCTGCTCCCACCTCTATTTATGAAACAATAGCGTCACATCTATCGGATCAAACACATATTGCTGATTACAAAAATCACAAGTCACATCGACATGACCCTTTTCCTTCAGCAGTTCCTGCACATCTTTCTCACCGAGGATAGTGAGTACCTGCTTCATTTTTTCAGGATTACACCGACATTGAAATTTTACCTGGCGCGCGGAATATAAGCGTAATTCTGTTTCATGATAAAGACGATGAAGAATAATTTCGTTATCAAGAGTCAATAACTCTTCGTCAGTTATTGTTTGTCCAATATGGACTGTATATTCCCAAAATTGCTCGCGTTTGAGCGTATCTTGACCCGGCATCAGTTGTATCAGCATTCCCGCAGCGTTTTCGTCACCCACAGCAATAAAGACTTGGGTAGCAATTTGTTCAGATTGTGCGAAATAATGAGAAAGATTTTCGCTAAATGACAATGAGCGGATAGGCACTGTACTCTGATATGCTTGGGTTTGATTGTACTGATTAATAATCAGCACCATTTTTCCACCGAGAAAAGCCTCTTCGTAATCTATGGCTTCATGCAAGGTATCTTCGTATTTAGCATAAGCTCTTAGATGTAGGTGATGATTGCATTGTACCAAGAGCAATGGGAGTCTACTATCTCCATGAAATTGCAAGCTGATTTCACCTTCAAATTTGATACTTCCTGCCAACAACAAACAAGAGATCAAGGCTTCGCCGAGGAGTTTTTTAACCCTCGGTGGGTAGGGGTGTTGATGAAGGATAGCCTGATAGGTTTCATTCAAATGAGCAATTTCACCGCGAATGCTTGCATGCTCAAACATAAAGCGTTGTAGAGTATCAGAAGAAGCCATCGCTTATATCCATTTAATAAAATGGTCATTTTAGCATAACGATCAAGAATTGCCTGTTATACTGAGCCCTTTTTCTGTGACAGCAAAAGGGGCGGTATGCTCAATCCACAACAACATGAAGCAGTGAAATATCTTGATGGACCTTTGTTAGTACTTGCGGGCGCAGGCTCAGGAAAAACTCGTGTTATCACTCAAAAAATGGTTTATTTAATCGAGGTCTGTGGTTATTCGC
This sequence comes from Legionella sp., assembly GCA_044233795.1. Lineage (GTDB taxonomy): Bacteria > Pseudomonadota > Gammaproteobacteria > Legionellales > Legionellaceae > JBIIJL01. The sequence continues at coordinate 14,351 of JBIIJL010000009.1, forward strand.
CTAAAAATATTTTTGCTGTCACTTTCACAAATAAAGCCGCCAATGAAATGCGTACGCGAGTATTGTCACTTTTAAGTAAAAAAGCTCGGCGCGGATTAAATATAGCCACATTTCATACATTGGGCTTACGCATCTTAAAACACGATGTTGCCCGCGCTGGGTTACGAACAGGTTTTTCAATTTTTGACAGCGAGGATTGTCTACAATTATTAAACAACCTCTTGCCCTCATCTCGAGCTCGTGACAGAGCATACCTTTCACAAATACAGCAGTGTATTTCAAAGTGGAAAAATGCACTTCTATCACCCCATCAAATACAATTGACTGATAGTTCACCTATCCTTGAAGAAGAGGCCTTGAGCCTTTTTGACGATTACCAAAAAACACTTCTAACTTATAATGCGGTTGATTTTGATGATTTAATCAAGCGACCGGTTGATTTGCTGACAACACATGATGATATTCGTGAATATTGGCAAAATATGATTCGTCATTTACTCATTGATGAATATCAGGACTCTAACACCTCACAATATACCCTCGTAAAATTACTGGTAGGTCAACGTGCGCATTTTACGGTAGTCGGCGATGATGACCAATCCATTTACGCCTGGCGAGGTGCAAGACCCGAGAACCTCTCACAGCTCAAACAGGATTACCCCCATCTTAAACTTATCAAATTAGAACAAAATTATCGCTCAACTGGCCGCATCCTTCATGCTGCCAACCAACTAATTTCATATAACCCACATGTATTTTCAAAACAATTGTGGAGTACCCTAGGACATGGGGAGCTAATCCGGATCTTGGTGTGTAAAGATGAAGCGGGGGAGGCTCAACAAGTCATTGCTGATCTTATCAATCATCAATTACGTCATCGTAACGCCTTTGGTGATTACGCCATCCTCTATCGAGGCAATCACCAGTCTCGGGTTTTTGAAAAAGTATTGCGTGATCATGGCATCCCCTATCGTATGAGCGGCGGACAATCTTGGTTTGCTCGGACTGAAATCAGAGATATTTTTTCATACCTTAAATTACTTTGTAATGAATCAGATGATGCTGCTTTTTTAAGAGTCATTAATACCCCTAAACGAGGCATTGGGGAGACAACGATTAAGACATTAAGTGAATATGCGAACAAAAGAGGCCTTTCACTTTTCATCGCGGCTCATCATTTAGCATTGACTGACCTGCTAATGGAAAAACAATTAATGGCACTGCGCAGTTTTGTCGAATGGCTTAATTCTGTCAAAGCACGTTGCCAACAGGGAAGCATCAGAGAAACTCTTCGCGAAATGGTTGAAGAGAGTCAGTATGAAGCATACCTATACGCTCATTGTGATAGCCCGCAACGCGCTCAAAAATCTATGGACAATGTATGGGAGCTTATTGAATGGGTAGGGCGGCTATTTGATAAAGACAAAGACAACTCCCTTGCTGATATTATCAATAAACTCATTTTGATTGATATTCTTGAGCAAAATGACGAAAACAATGACACAAATTTACAATTGATGACGTTGCATGCATCAAAGGGCTTGGAGTTTCCTTTTATTTATTTAGTTGGCATGGAAGAAGAGCTACTACCGCATCGAGAATGTCTTAGTGATGAGCTCATTGAGGAAGAGCGGCGCCTTGCTTATGTGGGCATTACTCGCGCACAAAAAATGCTCACGCTAACATATGCTAGACAACGCCGCCGTCAAGGTGAGTTTAAAGATTGTACCCCAAGCCGCTTTCTTGATGAATTGCCAGAAGAACACCTCGAGTGGTTTGGCAAGAAGGGTGGGGGCAATGAAGAGCGCTCCAAGATGATTGCAAGCTCTCACCTAGAAGGACTAAAACATCTCTTAACTGATGAATAAAATCCACCTCTTTTAACTCCCATACCTCTTCTAGGACGAAGCATCTACTGACGATTAAGGTGTGTGCGACGCTCATGCATTGTTTCAACGCTATTGACCACCGATTCATGACAAATTTCTTGCATGATAGGAATTTTATCAAGAGAAGTACCACTATGAATGGCGTAGGCAATAAAAAAACTATCTTGCCATATTTTCTCATTTTTTTTAGCGCCTGCTTTCATCCACAATGCTATCCATAAAAAATGGAACAACCACCTTTCACGGTGTCTTTCAAACTCCTCTTTAAAAACAGCCCCCATCGCCTCCTTAAAACGACAAACCTTTACTCCGTCAACAAAACTACAAGACCGGTTAACAAGCTTATCGATATTCGCATTTTCAATATACCATGATTCAGTAAACTGCTTGTTTTTAGGCCATGATTTGGACCTTTTGAAAGACAATTGCATGCTATCTAAGGTAAATGGGGTAATTTGCACTGAAAGCTGTTCTATTAAATACTCAACATCTAAAGTTTTAGGGAGAAAATGTACTCCCAATTCTTCTTGCATCTCTAGCAAATGCAAATCAGGCATTCCGCCATCTTGAATCATTAACATAAGAAAATGTCCGACCATCATTAATAAATAGGATAAATCCACATTCCGCAACATCACCGTGCCATCAAATGCCTCATCGTAATAGCGTTTAATATCACTGAGCGATATTTCGGGGGTGATCCATGCATCTTTTATCCCAACATCCTCTTTAAACAAAAGTCCACAAAGACGGTGCTTACGATTTTTTTTCAAGTGGATGAAAATACCCTGCGCCCCACTGCCATCAACTTCACTCGCCCGAATACGCAGAATTGGTGCACTTGCCTCACCATTAAAAACGACACCTTTTAACCGCTGAATTTTTATCCAGCGGTTAAATTGTTCATGATAATTGACAGGGTACCAGCTTTTAATTGTTTGCAATCTTGATAAAGACGCTGGCGTCAAAGTAATGTTATCCATCAATTCTTCGTGCATTGCGACAACAATATCGCGCACATCACGGCTTGGATGCATGAGGGTTAAAAGCGCAATATCCTTGCCCTCCTCAATACTATATAAATCCAACACCAAATCTGTAAAAAAATCCGCCGGCATCGCATAACTTTGAGCAAAGAAATTCTCAGCAATATCAAATGTCGACAAATCATGAAGCTCTTCGATAAGATCTTTGATTGAATTTAAATGGGAAGCTTCTTCCTCTGGCGTTAATTCATCTTCATCACTAGCGAGTGAAAGATATGCGTCTTTCAATTCAATTGAAAGCTCAGCATGTACATCATAAAAAGCATTTAAGACAGGCAACCAATAGCTAAGAGAGTGTTTTTTTTCTCCCATAGCAAGCGCCAGTTTAGACATCAACTGCTGCATCACTTTGGTAGAGGCTTTATTACCCGCCTCACTTGCAACCTGCAATTGCGCCACACAAATATCTAAAGCAAAAATAGTCGCTGCGAAGTAGTCTTGCTTATCATCAGCAGCCTCCTCCGCCAAATCACCTAAGATCTCCACCAGGCTCAACACGGTCTCTGGAGCGTCTAAAAAAGACGCATAATGCTCAGGCGCCGGATCTTCATTGTTGGATATCAAACGTGCAATATCTGCAATCCAGCGTTTAAGGTTTTCTTTGGTTAAGCCTGTCATGCTGAGTTGCGCACCGGTCTTGGTTTTCCATGTTCATCAATGGCAACAAAAACAAACGTCCCCTTGGTTACGCAGTATTTTTCCTGAGTAGATAGGATCTCAGACCAAGCTTCAAAAACGATAGTTAATGAGGTCGTCCCTTCTTTGAACAGCGACACATAGCAACTGACTAGATTCCCCACGTGAACGGGTCTTAGGAACGTCATCGAATGAATTGCAACCGTAACGACCCGACCCCGAGAAATTTTCTTAGCCAAAATCCCTGCAGCCAAATCCATATGCGAAACCATCCAACCCCCAAAAATATCACCTGTAGGGTTTGTATCTGCCGGCATAGCCAGCATTTGAATGGTAATCTCGCCATGTGGCTCATCCATCATTCTGACCCCTGCTTAAGCTTAGATAACGCATCCGCCATTGCTGTATTAAATATCGTTTTCTTGGTTGCAACCACAGGTTTAACCTGACGCACTTCGGCAGATTTTGGTTTCTTAACTGAGCGCGCAGCTTTTGGTGAAACAACAGGTTTTACTACTTTTTGCTCAATCGCTACCTTCTTTTCTTCCTTCAAACGCATACTAAGACCGATTCTGCGTCGCACTACATCAACTTCAACCACCTTAACCGTAACAATCTCACCTGCTTTGACAACAGTTCGCGGGTCACTGATGAAGCGATCTGTCATCATAGAAATATGGACCAAACCGTCTTGATGAACGCCGATATCAACAAAAGCACCAAAATTGGTAACATTACTGACCACCCCCTCAAGAATCATACCTTCACTTAAATCTTTCAGATCCTCAATCCCTTCCTTGAAATTGACCGTTTTAAATTCAGGTCGCGGATCACGCCCCGGTTTTTCTAGTTCTTGCAATACATCTTGCACTGTTGGTAGTCCATACTCATCGCTAACATAATCACCTGCATTCACGCTCTGTAACATTGCTTTATTGCCAATGAGGTCGACAATTCCAACACATTTATCATTCACAATTTTTTGGACCAAAGGATACGCCTCTGGATGAACAGCTGATGCATCTAGAGGATTCTCGCCTTCTATTATCCTTAAAAAACCAGCCGCTTGCTGGAAGGTTTTATCACCCATCCGCGGAATACTCTTCAATGCGTCACGATTTTGAAATGAACCATGCTCATTGCGGTATTGAACCAAACTTTTGGCTAGTGACTCACTAAAACCAGACACATGCGTTAATAATTCAGCAGAAGCTGTATTCACATCTACTCCCACCGCGTTCACACAATCTTCGACGACCCCCGTAAGACTCCGTGCCAAGCGACCTTGGTTCACATCATGTTGATATTGACCCACACCAATTGCTTTGGGATCTATTTTAACAAGCTCAGCCAGAGGATCTTGCAAGCGCCTTGCGATGGATACTGCGCCACGTAAAGACACATCCAAATCAGGAAATTCAAGCGCCCCTAATTCTGAAGCAGAATACACTGAAGCGCCTGCTTCACTTACCAGTACTTTTGCAAGTTGCAAATCTGGGTACATTTTCATCATGTCCATCACCAAACGCTCTGTATCTCGAGAACCTGTACCATTTCCGACACTCAACAGATTCACGTGGTATTTGGCTGCAAGTTTTGCCAATGTTGCCACTGCTTGGTGCCATTCATTCTGCGGAGCAAATGGAAAAATCGTTGTATAATCAAGAAGTTTTCCCGTCACATCGACCACAACCACTTTCACACCTGTGCGAATACCTGGATCTAGGCCAATGGTGACTTTTGGCCCCGCGGGGGCTGCTAACAGCAAATCGCGAAGATTTCCTGCAAACACGCGAATCGCTTCTTCATCCGCCAATTCTCGTAAGCGACTCAGTAACTCAAGAGAGAGCTTGGTAAACAATTTGGCTTTCCACGTCATGCGGATGGTGTCCATCAACCAGCTATCAGCTGACAAATTTTGTTCACTAATATTAAAGTGTTTAACAATGCGCTGCACACCAAAAGCTAAATCGTCTGGCAACGTGAGAGCTAGTTGCAAAGCACTCTCTCGACGCCCCCTAAACAAAGCCAATGCCCGGTGTGAAGGGATTTTGTGTATAGGCTCAGCATACGCAAAATAATCTGAAAATTTATTGTTATCCTTCTTTGTATCCTTGGTTCCCAGCGAGGTAAGTACTGCGTGCTGCCATAAATATTGGCGCAGTTCATTCAACAATGCCGCATCTTCTGCAAATTGTTCCATCAGTATTTGTCGAGCACCTTCAAGCGCTGCTGTAGTAGTTGGCACCCCGTTCTCAGCATTGATGTAGCTTAAAGCCTCCTCTTCAGGGACCAATGAAGGGTTGTGCCACAGCAATTCTGCAAGTGGTAAAAGGCCTGCTTCCTTTGCCTCATGGGCTTTTGTGCGTCGTTTAGGTCGGTATGGAAGATACAAATCTTCAAGGCAAGTTTTAGTATCTGCAGCAAGGATGGCCTTTTCAAGCTCCGGCGTTAATTTTCCTTGCTCACGAATGGTATCAATAACAACAGCTCGTCGCTCCACCAAATCCCGCAAGTAATGCAAGCGTTCATCAATCTTACGCAAATCCGTGTCCGTCAATCCACCAGTGGCTTCTTTACGATACCGCGCAATAAATGGTACAGTTGCCCCATCATCTAAGAGGTCAATCGCCGATTCCACCTGCGATAACTTGACTTTAAGCTCGAGAGCAATCATTGCCGCGACTTTCAACATCTCTTCTGCCATGCACATCCCCGTATACGATGATAAAAAAACCCAGACATTATATCAGCAATCCTCACTCAACCGTAACCGACTTAGCAAGATTACGCGGCTGATCAACATCCGTACCCTTCGCGACGGCGACATGATAAGCAAGTAACTGTAACGGAATGGTATATACTATTGGTGCTATCCAGTGGCCACAAGAAGCTACACGGATAAGATGCGCGCCATTCGCTGCCCATTGCCCTTCATTATCAACAAAAACAAATAACTCACCACCACGAGCACTGACTTCTTGTAAATTAGATTTTAATTTATCTAGCAATTCATCATTTGGTGCAACTGCAATCACCGGCATACCTGCATCCACCAAGGCCAAAGGACCATGCTTCAGTTCCCCTGCAGGATAGCCTTCGGCATGAATATAAGAAATTTCTTTAAGTTTTAATGCACCTTCCAACGCAACAGGGTATTGCACTCCACGCCCTAAAAAGAGCGCATGCTCCTTATTGACAAATGATGCCGACATTGCTTCAATTTCCGCACTCATGTTTAACGTTTTTTCACAGCTTGCTGGCAATTGCTGCAACTCTGCTAATACTAATTTGGCACGCGAATCTGGACAAAGTGCTGCTGCCAACATTAAGAATGCCGCAAGCTGGGTAGTAAAGGCTTTGGTCGATGCAACTCCTATTTCGATTCCCGCTCGGGTCAAAAAGACCAGATCTGCCTCGCGAACCAAACTACTGGTTGCAACATTACAAATCGCAAGGCTTGCTAAATAACCCGAAGACTTTGCCTTACTCAATGCAGCAAGCGTATCAGCCGTTTCTCCTGACTGGGAAACGGCAATAAATAAGGTATTTTCCGCAACAACAACATCTCGATAGCGATATTCACTGGCTATTTCAACTTGTGTGGCAATTCCTGCTAGCGACTCCAACCAATATTTGGCGATAAGACCCGCGTGATAACTCGTGCCGCATGCCACGATGTGAATTTGTTTAATATGTTTAAAAACATCAACAGCTCCTTCGCCGAAACTTGCTCTAACTACATCTTGACTAGCAATCCGCCCTTCAAGGGTATCGGCAAGAACTTTGCCCTGCTCAAAAATTTCCTTCAACATGAAATGTCGATAAGGTTCTTTGCTCATCGAATTAAAATCATCTTTCAAAGGATGTATTTCCCGGTTCACCAGATGATTTTTAGCATCATAGATCTCAACATCACTTGCAGTAATTTTTAAACTATCACCTTCTTCGAGATAGATCATAGAACTTGCAAAAGAACGCAAAGCAAGGGCATCTGAGGCAATGAATCGTTCATTTGTACCTATACCGACTACCAACGGGCTACCTTTTCGAATTGCAACTAACTCATCTGGATGTTGCTGGTGCAAAACACCTAAGGCGAATGCGCCCTCCATTTGAGCGGCTGTAGCCTGAACTGCACCTAAAAGAGATTTATCTTGTTGATAATGATAGTGAATAAGGTGAACGGCGACTTCAGTATCTGTTTCAGATGTGAATTCATACCCCATCTCTTGCAGATAATGACGAAGCTCTTCGTGATTTTCAATAATCCCATTGTGCACCACGGCAACTTCCCCTTTTGACAGGTGGGGATGTGCATTTGCCTCACAGGGCTTACCATGTGTAGCCCAGCGCGTATGCGCAATACCGGTATTCCCAACAATCGCTGTTTCACTCATTGCTTGTGCTAGATTTTCAACTTTACCCTGGATTCGTAATCGTTTGATACGGCTAGATTCGTCAATGACAGCAATGCCTGCAGAATCATATCCACGATACTCAAGGCGACGCAATCCTTCAAGCAATATTCTACTGACATCGCGAAATGACACTGCTCCCACTATCCCGCACATATCCCCCCCTTTTTTTTCATCATTGGTTTTTTTTCATGATCCGCTGCTTGTCTCGCTGCCAATCCCGATCTTTGGTTGTGGCACGTTTATCATGGGTTTTCTTACCCTTCGCCAAAGCGACTTTAAGCTTGACCTTGTTTCTTTTCCAATACAAGCTGATAGGAATGAGTGTATAGCCTTGCCGCTCCACGCTTCCAATCAACCGGTCAAGCTCCCGCCGATTCAAGAGCAATTTTCGGGTACGCAAAGGATCTGGGTGAATATGCGTAGAAGCCGTAGGAAGCGGTTGAATTTGTGCACCCAAAAGCCACGCTTCACCGCGCTTTACTATCACATGCGCGTCGGATAAATTAATTTTACCGGCGCGCAAGCTTTTAATCTCCCAACCTTCAAGAACGAGACCGGCCTCGTACTCATCTTCGATATAGTATTCAAAATGCGCTTTTTTATTAGTGATGATTGTAGCGCTTTGTTGCTTATTGGTTGTCATATGACACCTAAAACGATTCCAACAAAAGAGCAGATTATAACCCATTCCATCGTACATGGTGATTTGTTTTTTTCATTAACATGTTAAGCTCTTAGCGTAATTGTCTAAGGAGAGTTAATCATGCCCATCGCAACATGCCTGTTCAATGCAACCAACGGCCTTACAGGACATTTAGAAGACTATCTTGGCCGGTGGGTTGTATTATATTTCTATCCCAAGGACGCAACCCCTGGCTGTACCCTTGAAAGCCAAGACTTTCGTGACCATCACCAGGCCTTTGTAGCACTCAACACCACTATTTTTGGTATTTCACGCGACAACTTAACATCTCATAACAAATTCAAGGCCCAGCAAAACCTTCCTTTTGAATTGATTAGCGACACCGACGAAGCGTTGTGTCAACAATTTGGAGTCATCAAAATGAGATCCATGTACGGAAAGGATGTGCGAGGTATTGAGCGGAGTACTTTCATCATTGACCCCCAAGGAAATATTCGCCAGGAATGGCGCAAGGTGACTGTCAAAGAACATGTAGAAGAAGTCCTGCATAGTTTAAAAACACTTATAGGATAGATGCTCAATCAATAATACTTGACGCCACAAATCCTACTTATCACAATGAACCTTACGCTTTAATAGGAAATACACATGGATAATACAAACATGGACCGTAAATTATTTGTACTTGATACCAATATTTTGATGCACGATCCAACCGCCATCTACCATTTTGAAGAACATGATATTTATTTACCAATGGTGGTGCTAGAAGAATTAGATAATCATAAGACCGGCATTTCTGAAGTCGCACGCAACGTAAGGCAAATCAACCGTATGCTTGTTGAGCTGATGAGTAATGCACAACATAATGAAATTGTAGCAGGCATCCCCATCACCAATTTCATGAGCAAAAAAGGCAGCAAGAGTAGTGGTCGCTTGTTTTTTCAAACAGATGACTTTGAAGAAATGCGTCCTATCTCGCTTCCTGGCCATAAGGTAGATAACACACTGCTTTCAGTAGCTCTAGGCCTGCAAAAAAAACACCCCCATGAACAAGTCATTATTGTTTCAAAAGATATCAATTTGCGTATCAAGGCAGGCATTCTAGGGATTCCTGCCGAAGATTACCACAATGACCAAGTTCTAGATGATGTAAATTTACTCCACAGTGGCATGCAGTTGCTCGAGAATGATTTTTGGGATACCCACGCTAAAAACATGGAAGCATGGCAAGAAAGTGGCAACACTTTTTACCGCATCACAGGTCCATTAACTACACAATGGAATCCAAACGATTGCCTAAGCACCCATGACAATCAATTTCAAGCAATGGTAAGACAAATTGAGAAAGACAGCGTTGTGGTACAAATGGCACGTGATTATACACAATCAAAACATGCTGTGTGGGGGATTACAGCGCGTAATCGCGAACAAAACTTCTCCTTAAATTTGTTGCTCGACCCTGAGATTGATTTCGTGACTCTTCAAGGCTCGGCGGGTACCGGGAAAACGCTGTTGACAATTGCTGCGGGCTTAACACAAGTGCTAGACCAAAACCGTTACAGTGAAATTATCATGACACGGGTCACTATCCCCGTTGGTGAAGACATTGGCTTCTTGCCAGGGACAGAAGAAGAGAAGATGACCCCCTGGATGGGCGCTCTCATGGATAATTTGGAAGTCTTACATGGTGCACAAGAAGGTGGTAGCTTTGGTCGCAGTGCAACACAAGATCTCTTGCAAAATAAAATAAAAATTCGCTCATTAAATTATATGCGTGGTCGCACTTTCTTAAACCGTTATATCATCATCGATGAAGCTCAAAATCTAACCTCAAAACAGATCAAAACGCTGGTAACCCGCGCGGGCCCAGGTAGCAAAATCATTTGCTTAGGAGATATCAAACAAATCGACACCCCCTACCTGAGCGAAACCACTTCTGGCCTGACATTTGCTGTCGATAGATTCAAAAATTGGCAGCATAGTGCGCACATGACCCTAACGCGCGGAGAACGTTCAAGGCTTGCATATTATGCGGCTGAACATTTATAGTACCTTACTTTGAGGTTTCTCTAGGAAAAATCATGTCCACACAAGCCATCACCTTTGACGATATACTTCTTATTCCTTCATATAACCACCATGAATCTAGACGGGTTGTTGACATTTCGATGACAGACCGTCTTGAAAAATTGTCCTTAGCGTTGCCTGTCATCAGTTCAAACATGGATACAATCACTGAAACTAAGATGGCAAATTTCATGCACAGCAAAGGTGGTATTGGAGCTTTACACAGGTTTTCAAGCATTGAAGACAACCTCAGCCAATTTAAAGGCTGCGTTGGCAACGTTTTTGTGTCAGTCGGTTGTAGTGAACATGACCTGGAGCGTGCTGAGGCATTACGCGATGCAGGAGCTAGTTATTTTTGTGTTGATGTAGCCCACGCCCATGCAAAATATGTTGGAAAGACTTTAAAAAAACTACGACAGCTCTTAAAAGATCGCTGTATCATGGCGGGTAACGTTGCGACTTATGCCGGATCTGACTACCTTGCCTCCTGTGGTGCGGACATCATCAAAGCAGGCATTGGCGGCGGATCAGTATGTAGCACCCGCATTAAAACAGGCTTTGGTGTACCGATGCTCACCTGTATTCAAGATTGTGCACGAACCGATCGCTCAATTGTTGCAGATGGCGGGATCCGTACCTCAGGCGATATCGTCAAAGCCTTAGCATTTGGCGCAGATTTTGTCATGATAGGCGGTATTCTTGCAGGAACCGCGCCCACACCAGGAAAAATTGTGACAAAAAAAGACGGCACCAAGGTTAAGCAATACCGAGGGATGGCGTCACGCGAAGCGCAAGAAGACTTTCTTGGGCTCATGAACGATTGGAAAACAGCAGAAGGTGTTGCCGTAGAAGTTGCGTACCGTGAAGACGAAAACGCTATCATTGCCGATATTATTGGTGGATTACGCTCAGGCCTTACCTATGCTGGGGCAGACAACATCAGTGAGCTCCAACGTAAACTTAATTATGTCCTAGTAACTTATGCAGGCAGGCAAGAAAGCCTGCCTCATAAGTTGCTCAGCCAATAGGCGAAGAGCCATTTTCAACCTGCCAATTTAAGCTTATTCACCTGGACTGGCGGGCTTAATTTTAGGCTCTTCTTTTGTATCTGCTCCAGGTAATGCTGTTGGAGCAGATACAAGGTCATATTTCGCTTTGTCCTTCTCCTCAAGCTTCGCTGGTTCAGCCTTAGGTGTATCAGGTCCCTTGTTAAGTTTACTCTTAATTTTATCAACAACGCCATCAACGATACCCACAAATTGCTCATTCACAGTCCTTGCAAATTTGGCGAGCTGCAACCCCTGACTCAGCAAATCTCTCCCTGGCTCATCATCCGCTTCATAAACCTTAGGCTTGCCCCCAGGATTCTGCAATTCGTCCTGCTGTTCTTTCTGCGGTTTTTCCTTCTTTTCTTTCTCTTCCTCTTTTTCCTCCTTTTCCTCCTCTTCCTCCTCTTCCTCCTCTTCCTCCTTTTCCTCCTTTTCCTCCTTTTTCTCCTCTTCCTCCTTTTCCTCCTCACTACCCTTGCCTTTCATATCTGGTTCAGGGTGTGCGCTACTTTGTTGTTCGTCCTTTTGTTTATCATCTGACTCTTTCGGTCCCCCCGGAGTAACTTGTTTAGCCTCTTGTTTATCTTTTGCCATAATACTTCTCCGCTCATCTAATTTAAGACATAGTCTAAGTATAGACGCTTGAGCTGTGTTTCGAAAAGCCATCAGCGAGAAGCTTATCTCATCCACAAAATTTCATCTACCTAGCGCATCTAAGATAGCCTATACTTTAACAAAGATAGGATAAGATTATTTTTACATACTAAATTAGGAACTGTTGGCTATTCGTTTTGGAGAATGTTCTAAAAGGCCCACTTACCGTGGCTTGTCCACGGTACCTAGATGACGCAGACAAGCCGCGTCAAGTAGGCGTTTTAGAGCAATGGTCAACACGCCTTACCAGATTGACCTTTTTTACGGTTTATTTTCAGTTTATGTTCACTTAGGGCGAATTTAATGAATATTGATGACTTCCGTTTTATTCAATGTGGAAAACCTCTTCAAGCACTCAGTACAGAGGACAAAAATTTGCTTGACCCTGTCGATATTCGCGGTCAGGGGACATCTGAAGACCATGCCTTACTCCTCCTGCACGGCTTCTCGTCATCACCTGCTGTGTACAGATTGATGATCCCCGAGTTGACGACCATGTATGGCCGGGTGGTTTGCCCAATACTTCCAGGGCATGGTGATAGCATCCAAGCATTTAGCAAAGTAAAAGCATTGGAGTGGATCAACGCGAGTGAAAAGGCCTTTCAGACACTTAAGGCCGAGCACAAAACCATAGATATAATGGGTTTCTCACTAGGAGGGCTTTTAGGTATGCACTTAAGTCAACGAGAAAAAATAAATCACTTGTATTTACTTGCGCCAGCGCTTGCGCTTAAGATGAACATCTCCCTCAATTTAACCTGGCTGAAGCTCTTGCACTGGCTGGGGTTTGAACGTTTTAGAGCACAAGCGGGAAATCTACATACAAAACTCAATACAGAACTCGCATACCGACAGTTGCCTTTGGCGGTCATTATCGAATTATTAACCATGATCAAAAATTTCCCCGTTACTTCACCAACCTGCCCCATTTCCCTATTTTTGGGATGCCACGATATTGTCGTTGACGCCCAAGCAGTGGCCAAACAATTGCAGCAATGTTCCAACATCGATATCCATTGGCTTAAAGACTCAGCGCACGCACTACCACTTGAAAGTGACAGGGAAACAATCATTGCCTGTGTGAAAAGCAACCTGCAGAAAAGTGTAGTTAAAGTCAACTAAAGATTATAGGAGTGCACCAAACCACGGTAACCAGCTAGCTCGTGTTAAGATTAGCCTTTACATCTCTTAATTAAATCAAACTATGTCTTGTTAGGTAACGTCCCTATTTATTGTACTGATTATACTCTTGAATAAATGGTGAGTTTAAATCCCTCATATCCAATACAGCACCATTATTAGCCATGAAATCTGCTTTCATCACCGGGATATTAAAAAACTGGATGTCGCTTGCATCGCGCGCCAATGTATGTTGCCGTTTAACTGCTGAAATTTCGGCAACTGATTTATCATGTGTCTTCACAAAAGCACGCTCTGCACGAAGGTACCGACCTTTAAATTGGGCCGCTCCCCACAATTCAACATCAAGCTTATCAGCAACACCTGCTAATTGAAGCTTTGAATTATCTCGAGCGCGTATGGTGAGTAATCTGCTTTTTACCCAATAAAGACTAAGCCAACTATCTTTATTGAGATCAAGACGACTGATATTGACCACCCCGGCCAATCGGACTTTCGCTTTGCCACTCAGATTTATTAAAAGACCAGCACTTTGTATGCCTCGGATTTCAGTGTAGCCACTGCCCATGACCTTCAGTTGATGAAGCCCAATATTACCTTGGAGTTTTGTCTCTCCTTGGTTATCCAACAGCAGATCTAAGAGGCTCGTGCGAAGCCCTTGCGCCTTAATTATCCCCGCACCATGATATTCAAAGTCATTTAAGTAATGACTGTAAATTTCAATTTTCACTCGCCCAAAATGAGGATAACCCGCACCGATGGTTACATGTAACGAGCCATTATACACTGTCGTCGTTACATAGCTGAGATCGCGTGGATCTGCTGTTACAATGACATGGGGGCTTGATGAACCAGTGTGGAAAGTTACATCAATTTTTCCATCAACATATACTCGGTTGAATGAAGCAACTGCTCGGGATTGCTTTACGTTGGCCATAAATGGCCCTAATGATTGAGTTTGGACTTGGGCCTTATGCGAACACCCTGAAAACAATACCACAATAGATAAAAGCAAGAGCAGACGCGCTATCATCTTCATTTCCCTTCAAGAACAATTCCCCTACATTAGAGCAAGTCTCTACAATGTGCAAGAAGGTGTAATGCATAGAACCTATGAGCTAGAATGAGCCTGGGTTAATTGGCGGTAATTTTTGACCCTCTTTCTTTTTAACTACACCCTTTGACTTGTAAGCAACCACAGCACGCCACAATGCCGCACCCTCCCAAACTGTTTTCCCATCAAGGCGGTAAAGCACTTCCGCTAAGCGCATCATCTGCTTTTTAAGTGCAGCATCTTCTACAAGCCTTGCCAGGTAATCAATACTTAACACATCAAGCTTTGGCCATTTTATAGCGGCCCATTTTAACAATGCTTTTTCAGCCTGCTTAGGATTGTTTTTTTCACATGCACGTTGAAGAGCCTCCTTCGTACGCTTTTCCTGTGAACCGAGCGGATTGATGAAACGAAAACCTCGGTACCATAACAGTAGCGTTATTATCCACCCTAAAGCCAACCCTAATGCGAGTAACCAAGCGAATTTAGCAGAAAAAACCGTGTGTTGACTCACCGATGGAATAATTTTACTGCCCGTAGGCATTATCTTTGAAGTAGGGGGCCTTTGGCTCATATTAGCTTGAACTTCAATTGTACGTTGCGGAAGGACTGCTTGCTCCTCCCGATTGGTCGAGATATTGAACCAAGTAACTTTGAGTGCTGGAATAATAATATGACCCGTTTTATTTAAAAGGTACGTCACCTTTACATCAGCACGCCCCACTAGCTCATGTTGTCTTACGCTATTTTTAAGTTCTGGTTTTTCAGGGTAGACATTAAATTGAGCCTGATCATCAAACGAAAGTGTGGGTAGAAGTTGTGCCGGAACACCCGCTGCCTGAATAGTAACCGTTCTTGTGAGCGTGGCGCCTTGGCTCACCAAGATATTTGATTGATCATACACTTCTGTAAGCGACAATTGCTGGGCAGGAAGCCAATATTTACCCGAAAAATTCTTCGGGATAGGCTTCACTTTTAATTTTGTGGGTTGAGCCCCTGCATTCACCCGCCTTGGTATGCCATCAAACACCAAGGCACTAAAAGATGGGGCAATGATGTTAAGCTCGCCACTTTTTTGTGGAAATAGAGCATACTCTTGCTCTTCAACAGCATAATTTTCTGAGCCTATCGTCGTTTGATAGCGCCGACCATCACCTAGTGGAACCAAAAGAGCATTATCCACTACGGGTGGATGGTACTCAGCATCCATTAACCGCTGACTGTTAAATAATTTTACCGTATAGATCACTTGTTGATTAATATATGGCGATTGTGGGCTTGTTTCCGTTTTGAGCATCACTTCATCACGCACCACTGCATCATCAGTATCACTTGCGGCATCCCCCACTACCGAATTACGACCGACAACCTTGACACTCATTGCTGTGGAATGCTCTAAACCCACGCGAATTGCTGGCAACAACAGCGTGCCTTTTTTCTTAGCCGTTAATAACACTATCCATTGGTGAATGGTATGTCCCTGGCCATTAATATTGCTATAAGCTGTGCTTTGCTCTGTGCCAACCACGCTAAAATTTTCTTGTAGCGGCGTTAAATCAGGGATAGAACTAAGCTTAGGATTGTCAATGGTCAAGGTAAGGCGAAACATTTCCCCTAAATGCACCTTCGATTGACTAAGCTCGGTTGTGATATTCGCAATCGCAACAATGTACCAACACAACAAGAAAATTGTTAATATAACTCGTTTCATTGCTCCCACCCATCTTGTCTACGCAAATGATCTCTCAGAAACTTCTCCCTCAATAGCCCACCAGGATCATCAGGGATAAGACGCAGCCATTGATCTTTTTCGCGATCACGCTCCGCTGTAGGCGTTGACATTGCATGCTGAGCGGCAGCTGACTCACGCGATAGCTGGTCTTGGTTTTGTTGCGGCACGCCTTGACTCTGTTCACTCTGTTCACTCTGTTCACTCTGTTCACTCTGATTCTGCTGATTCTGCTGATTCTGCTGATTCTGCTGATTCTGCTGGTTCTGCTGGTTCTGCTGGTTCTGCTGGTTCTGCTGGTTCTGCTGGTTCTGCTGATTCTGCTGATTCTGCTGATTCTGCTGATTCTGCTGGTTCTGCTGGTTCTGCTGGTTCTGCTGGTTCTGCTGGTTCTGCTGGTTCTGCTGGCCTTGTTTCTGATGATCTTGGTCTTTCTTACCTTGATTTTTTTTATTCTGATTTTGAGGCGTTTCTTGCTCATTTTTTAACATTTTTTTTAGCCAGTTACGATTATAAATTGCATCTTCGTGCTTTGGATTCAACGCCAAAGCTTGATCATAGGCCTTAATAGCCTGCTCATATTTCCCCATATGGGCTAGTGCATTACCTTGATTGTAAAAATTGTTATCACTATTTTTTGATTGAAAAAGTGAAACTGCGCGCTCATATTTTCCAGCACGATAAGACGCTGCACCTTGCCAATCATCTTGTAAAAACAAATCCATAGCCTCTTCAAATTTCCCTTGGTCAAACTTCCGTTGTGCTTGTTGATCTTTGGTTTTAAAAAGATCTTCTAAACTAAATGACCAACCATCACCAATGCCGCAAAGCAATAGTGGCGAAAATAAGCAAAGCCTCAGGAGCTTCATCATAACCATCCTCGTCTAAATGACGGTATGAGGCAAAGCAATGCAGGGATCAAGAGCCATCGTCCTTCTTCTCGCCACACGGAAAATGCTTGCTTTGAGTTTATAAATTGTTGACGCCGCTGGCTGATAGAGAGCCATTCTTCAATATCTTTTGAACTATCTCGATATTGTATCACCCGCCCCGCTCCCGCCTGAGCTAGGCGCTTAAAATCCTCCCCAAGTGGAGTGCCTTCACTAACGACAGGCATGATAGAAGTAATAATACCCTGCTTTACTAGATTTTTTGCCTCATCAATGGCTCCTTCCGAAGGCGCTGTCGCGGTTAACACCAAGATTTGTCCATGATTAAATCCAGGCGCTGTAATGAGACGGCCCGCTTCCTTGAGTGCGGCGCCCAATTCATGCCCCTCCACAGGCATAACATCTGGTGTTAAAGATGAGAGCAAGGAATCAATCGTCAGGCCATCATCAGTCAACGGCGATACCACAAAAGGCTCTCCCGTAAAAACCACCATCCCATATTGGCCAACCCCTTGGTGCTGAAATAAATCGTGCAATTTGAATTTTGCTCGAGCAAGCCTATCCGGAGGTAGATCACGAATCAGCATTGCATCAGACATATCCAATACCACTAAACGCGGCTCTATTTTTTGATAGGTTTGCACGGGTAACCTTGTCCACGCTGGTCCCGCAAGACTCACAATAAGAAACACTATACTCAAAAAAAACATCCCTGGTATCAAGTATTGCCCCTTATGGACATGTCTCTCGATAAGATAGGGCAACAGATGTTCATCACACACCATATTCCAAGCACTAGCTTTTGTTGTTTTTCTAAAAAATCGATAGACTACAAATAACAAGGGAAAAAACGCCAAAAACCAAAGCGGGCGGATAAAGTGAAACTCAGTTAACATCCCGAAGCCCCCAGATCTGATACCTAAAAACCACCCACAAGAACAGCAATAATAAAGCCAAAGAACCAGGCCACATATAATAGTCCTGAAGCGGTCGAACAGCTGGTTGTTCTTGAGATGTCTTTTCTATCTGATTGATACTTTGATAAATCGCTTGTAGTGATTGGCTATCTGTGGCGCGAAAATAACGCCCACCAGTCATCTGAGCTATTTGCTTTAAAGTCTCTTCATCAAGCTCTGCCATCACGTTAAGGTTAAGGAGCATCCCACCCATGGAGTTTGTTGCAGTACTCTCTGATCCTAAACCAATGGTATATACTTTAATTCCATCAGCACGAGCAAGTTCTGCGGCTTTCAATGGGGCTAAAAGACCTGCGTTATTGACCCCATCAGTCAGAAGAATAATCATACGACCTTTCGCCGCCACATTTTGTAATCGCTTGACCGCGAGTCCCAGTGCATCACCCAACGAAGTGGTTTTGCCTGCTAAACCAACAGTCGCATCCTCAAGCCGCTGCAGAACATTTTGCTTGTCGTAGGTCAATGGCGTAAGGAGGTAGGCCCGGCTTGCAAATAAAATCAAACCAATCCTATCGCCTATTCTATCACGAACAAATTGCATGGCTGCATTTTTAACTACATCAAGCCTTGTTGCAGGGCGTCCGAAAAGTCTCATATCACTCATTTCCATGCTGCCAGAGATATCCAACGCCAACATAACATTATACCCTTCTTGTGCTAAGGGCTCAGGATCTCCTCGGTAACGAGGTCCCGCTAAAGCAAACAAGATAAGAAGATAAGCCAGAAACAGGAACGAAAACCACCGATACTGCACTGTGCGGGGTTGCTCTTTTGCGACAACTCCAGTCATTGCTTTGAAAAAAGGCACTCTAAGTGCACTGGGCATTTGACGCGTTACCACCGGAAGTAAATACCAAATCAACCAAGGCAGAGGTGCTGCTAGAAGAATATAAGGACAGGCTAATTCAAACATCGCCCACTCCTCTGTGTCACCCACGCCCGTGCCAATCGAAACAACTCACCTAAATCAATCTGTTGTTTTGGCTTAAACGGCACTTCAATCAACTCTTGCTTCACAAGATTAAAATCAATCCCTTTCGCTGTATTGTTTAAAAATAACAGCCACGCTTCCCCCTGCAAACTCGCCACATCTGTCCGTGGGAAATACACCAACGCGACACGTTTCAAAAGCTCTGAAATGGCGGCTGCAATAAGCTGACTATTAGCCTTTTTTTGATGCAGGGCTTCATAATTTTTCAGTAATTGCAGGGCTTGCCGGCGAGCGCGCCCTTGATGATACTGACGATAGAGGACAGCGATCGCCGCTAAAAGCATCAACAACGAGAACATCAAGACCACATACCAACCAGGCGCCAATGGCCACCATCCAATGGGGGCGGGCAAATGAATATCACGCAATGCTGCAAGAGCATCCTGTTTAGGCATAAGCGACCCTTAGCCCAAACGTTTTTCGAACGATAAGTGGCAAGTCAGTTTCAGCAGTAATATTCACATATTGAATTTGCAACCGTTGTAAATCTTGTAACAGCGTACTACACCGATTTGAAAAATAGGTTTGATAGGCTCTTCTGACCGACTCAATCGTCATATCGAGCAGCAGCTCTTGGTGACCATCAGAAATAGCGTAAAGTTCCGGCTGTGGCGGAGCAAGCTCTAGTGGATCAGATATATGATAGGCTATCACATCATTATGTGCGCAAATTCTACTTAAATGTTGTTGGCTTTCTTGATCAAAACTATAAAAATCACTAACAATTACAAGGATTGTCCCAGGTCTTGCTACACGGCGAACTCGCTTAAGTGCATAACTTAATGGCCTACCCTGGCCACATGGCAATAATTTTTCAGAAGATATCATGGTGTATCGGCTGAGCGCGGCAAGGAGCGGTAATACACTACTAAGACGCCTGCTTGGCGTAAACTCACTATGTTCATGTTCAGAAAAGAGTAAGCTACCAACCCTATCTCCTTGCTTAACAACCGTCCACGCCAAGAGAGCTGACAACCTTGCTGCAACGACAGATTTAAAAGCCAAGCGTGTGCCAAAAAATAAAGAGGGGCTAAAATCGGCCAAGATCACCACCGGACGCTCTCTTTCTTCTTCATAAATCTTAACATGTGGCCTACCAGTTCGAGCGGTTACGCGCCACTCCATATGACGAATCTCATCACCCGCTTGATAATTGCGCGCTTCAGCAAAATCCATGCCTCGACCACGTAAGGTTGATAAGTGCTGCCCACGCCCCAACACACGGCTTTCTGGGCGATGAGCAACCTTTCCAACGTAGCGTTGTAAGTCAATCAGTTCTGAGAGTTCCGCAACTACCCCATAGGTCATGGTATAGCGACCTGCCGCAAGAGTTCATCGATAAAATGATCGGTGGTGATCCCCTCAGCCTCAGCCTCATAAGTTAAGAGAATCCTATGTCTTAACACATCATGGGCTATCACATGGATATCCTCGGGACTGACATAATCTCGAGAATTAAGCCATGCATGGGCTTTGGCACATCGATCAAGAGCAATGGTCGCTCGCGGGCTTGCGCCATAACGCACCCAACGCCCAAGTTCTTGGCTATACAAACTCGGATCACGCGTGGCCACTACAAGCTCGACAAGATAATTTTCTAAACCCTCACTCATATGCACATTCAAAATTTGCTTGCGCGCCGCAAATAAAGTCTTTTGAGGTAAGGGTTTGATAGCATCTTGATTCGGCGAGCTGTTGCCTTCAAACAAATTGAGCGCTAATGCCTCTCTACGGGCCAATTGTAAAATATCATGCTCAACAGCCGCCGCTGGGTAACCGATTTTAACATACATGAGGAAACGATCGAGCTGTGCTTCGGGTAAAGGATATGTCCCTTCTTGCTCGATAGGGTTCTGTGTCGCCATAACCAAAAATAGCTCAGGAAGCGGGTATGTTTTGCCACCAATAGTGACTTGGCGTTCAGCCATGGCCTCAAGTAGTGCAGACTGCACCTTAGCAGGCGCACGGTTAATTTCATCAGCCAAGACCATATTGTGGAAAATTGGACCTGGTTGGAAAACAAATGTACCATCTTCTGGATGATAAACATCAGTACCCGTTAAATCACCAGGCAAAAGATCTGGTGTGAATTGGATACGATGAAAATGACCCTCCACTCCCAACGACAGCTCCTTCACCGCACGCGTTTTAGCGAGCCCCGGGGCACCTTCAACCAACAGATGGCCATCCGCTAATAAAGCAATCAAGAGGCGCGATACAAGTTTTTCCTGACCGAGGATTCGTGTATTTAAATATACACTTAACTCAAGCACTTGTTTCTGCACCAACACATCAGAAGCATTTTCTAACTGTTCCATACAACCTACCTTGTGCAAAAAAATAATATCCTAGCGTGAAATTGGACCTCTGCCAAGATAGAAGAAAACGCGCCCGACAGCGCTATTTTTCACAATAGGTTGGGTTAGACTAGATCAACGCTATCTTGTCAGCTTGAGGGCCCTTTTTTCCTTGAATCACGACAAATTTTACCGCAACACCGTCTTGTAGTGATTTAAAATCAGCAGGTTTGGTAGCAGCAGCATGGAAAAAAAACTCTTCTTTCCCTGATACAATAAAGCCAAATCTTTTTTTCCTGTCGAAAAATTTAATCGTGCCCGTCATGCTTTTACTTGGGCAACTTCCACAGAACATCCGTTTGATAGTCTGAACGATACTTTTTATACTCATTAAAGGGGTTCCTGTAAAAAATAAAAACGCTAAAGAATCGATTTTTGTTATTCCTCATAGCGTTGACATAGCGACATGTCACCAATTGAAAAATCTTGCCGCCAAGAGAGATTAGCATTATCTTTTATCCTGTTCAAAATTTTTCATATGAAACGCTACAAAATAACGCAAATATAGTTCTTTTTGATAAAAAAATGAGGGAGGTGGGTTGTTTTTCCACCTGAGTTATAGGAGGATTGCGTATGTTCTAAAAGTTACCGAGATGCTGTGAAAAAGGTTTATTTTTATCTAATCACTCTGCTCATAGCAGGTCCACTTGAAGCCGCAAAAATAACAACCATTTGGGGTAATTCAACTACATCCCTACCACCTATCGTAACCGCCACAATGAATGCGATAAACAACAACCCTTATGCACTAAAAAAAATAAACTTAAAAAACAATACGCCATATCACATTCACTATCAAATCACTTATCAAGAAATTCCAGTATGGGGCCAACAGCTTACGTTTCACTATCAAGGACAACAAAAGCCCTGGGTTACAGGATATAATGTCACAGACATTGATAAAGACATTCAAAACATCAAAGGCAAACTCTCAAAACAAGCCCTCGTTGAAACGATTTTATCCTCATACCAAACGCCGATTAAATTTAAACAAGTAGACAAAGTGATATTTATAGATAGCCGGCAAAAAGCCCATCTTGCCTACCATTTATCTTTTTACACCCGTGGTCAACAAAAGCCCGTCACCGCCCCTAATTATATCGTTGATGCCAACCACGGAACCATCCTAAAGCACTGGGATAATATCCATGAAGAGCGCGCAGGACAAGGACTTGGTGGCAATGCCTTCAATTTACCCTATCGCAGTGGTGCCTTTCAATATGGCAATAGCATTCAAGGCCTACCTGCGCTTGGAGCATTTGATGTTGATGTCATTGATGGTAACTGTTTAGTACAAAATGACTCGATAGTCGTCATGAATTTAACCAACGCCGCATTGGGCTTTAATGCCTTCCCTATTAGCATTGAAGATGAATCATCTCATAAGCTTACCCCTTTTGCTTACCCATGCAGTGAGGATAGCTTTTATCTTAACTTAACCGATGGGGGAACTGGGCCTATAAACTATACGTTCTCCCCAATCAATGACACTATGTTTTTCGCGCAGAATACCATTGAAATGTACACAACAAGATACAAAATTGAGGAGCCCTTGGGTAAAGATTTGCCCCTTCGCGCATTCACTCATATAGGTGAAATGGATAATGCATTTGCATTATCAACCCTTACCAAAGATGGGGTCATTATCGTCCACCAGCAGATTGTGATCGGCAATGGAGCTGATTTTTCTAACGGCCCCCTCTCAAAGCGCTATAGGGCATGAGTTATCTCATTTATTCACTGATCTCAATTCAGGCCTCATTTATGCTGGGCAATCTGGCGGCATCAATGAGGCCTTTTCAGATATGACGTCCATTGCCCTTATGGACTATTTACGCACTACCTATCCCTGGTACTGGGATGGTAAAGACTGGACCATTGCACGCGAGGCGGTTATTAGTGGGGAGCCTTTACGTTATATGGACGACCCCACCAAAGACGGCAAGTCCATTGCTCATGCAAAAGACTATAACGACACCCTGAATGTCCATCACAGTAGTGGCGTTTTCAATAAAGCGTTCTATCTATTAGCACGCATGCCAGGATGGTCGATACGCAAGGCATTTCAAGCCATGATTGACGCCAATCGCCACTACTGGCAACCAACGTCCGACTTTGATTTTGCATCCTGTGGAGTGATACAAGCTGCGATGGACCGAGGGCTAGATCCACATGATGTGATTAATGCTTTTGCAGAAGTTGGAGTGGATTGTAAAAATATTTCCCATGAGAATTTTAAAAATTACAGAAGCCTTTGATTAGTTGTCTAAGTTCACTTTTTTCCCAAGTGCTTGTCCAAAGCGAATTTTATCTCCTGAAGACAGGCCCTCTACCCAATTGGCTCTTTTTCCTTCCGCGAAGAGCAAGATGACGGTGGAACCCAATTTGAAGTAACCCATCTCTTCACCTTTTTGCAGTGTAAGAGAAGGCACTTGTCGCTGAACCTTTTTTGACCCCCTAACGATGTCCCCACCCCAGGAGGTACCTATCGCCCCAACAATGACAGCCCCCACCAGCACCATCGCCATCAAACCAATGGGTGTATCAAAAAACACCACTAGCCGTTCATTTATAGCGAAAAGATTGGACACAACACGAGCTGTAGCAGGTTGCACAGAAAACAATTTGCCAGGTACATAGATTTCGTCTTTTAGTGTGGCATTTATAGGCATATGCACACGATGATAATCTTTGGGCGATAAATAAAGTGTAGCAAATAGACCGTGTTCGAATTCTGCAGCAAGTGTTGGATTACAACTTAAGAGCTCCCTCACAGAATAGGTGCGTCCTTTGGCTTGCAAAATCGTCCCTCGAGTAATGTCACCCAATTCACTGACAAAACCATCCACTGGTGAAATAATCTCTGTTGATGCAATGGGGCGAGTCTCTGGTTTGAGTTTGCGTACAAAAAACGCATTAAAACTCGGATAGTTCACTGGATTTTCTTCCAACGCCTCTTGAAGACTCACATCATATTTACGCATAAAATAGCGGATCAAAGCGTTTTTAAGCCAAGGGCGTTGATTATTAGCAAGAAAACCCGCCAAGGCAGTTAGCCCCTTTTTTGGCATAAGAAATTGCACAAGACCTTTCAAGTTATCATTCAGCATTATCTATCTTGGAAAAATATCGTTGGCAGATGATACAGTGACGAGAAGATTTCTGCCAATACTGAATTCTATGGGATATATCCATCGGTTAGCAGGTCTTTCATCATGAGTTAGAGCACACTCTACCGAACATAATTGTAATTTATAGATTGATGCATACCGGATCGTAAACATCACTTGAAATACTCTCTGAAGATACTATAGTAAAAGCGTTGCATTCTGCCTAGAACTTCCAAGGGTTGTAGCTTTCATGTGGGTTATATAAGGAGTTACCTGTGATTGAATACATCTATAAAGGATTTAAACTTTCCTATACCATTCTTCCTACAGAACATACCAGCTTCAGGGCAGATGGAGCTTTAACTTATCTACTAAAACAGTCGATATGCTTTAAGCCTAAAAAATTCTGCACTGAATACCCTTCATCAACGGGTGCTGAGCATGAAATCAAAAAACTACTTGAAAATTATGTAAATTTTGAACTCAAAAACTATTACGACATGAAAAAAGAGCGGGAAATACTTGAATTAAGTGATTCATCATTGAAGTAAGCTAATGTTGAAACATATAAGAGCAATAATTTCAACCTACAAACATTGCATTAGGTAAGGGTGGCCGCTATTGTTGATAAAATTAATTCTTTGGTACCGAGAAGAGGACTCGAACCTCCACGGGGTTACCCCCACTAGCACCTGAAGCTAGCGTGTCTACCAATTCCACCACCTCGGCAATGCTCGCTAAAATACTGAAGTTGCATGACTATGTCAATGATATTCTTTTAAACCCAGTGGTGCAATTTTTAGTTAACGTACCTAATATGTAACTTATATGGACTCATCCTATTTGTGAAGGGTTTTCTACGTTTAACAACTGCAAATTGATGCGAGAGCATGTTCGACTTTAACACGCTCTCTTGCTTCATGTCGTCCTTCGGGTGTTTCGACATAATATTTTAAGGTTTGGAGCATGGCCTCTTGATCGTGAATTGCAATGGTTCTTCCTGTTTTTGAATCACTACATTTATTTTTTATTGGACAGATGCCACATACTTTAGAAGAATATTTAGCTCTAAAACTACCCGGTTTACCTGTAACAAACTACTGGCTTACCTCTGGGACAATCACTATACATCGATAATAATTTTTGCCTCACTTCTTCAGTAAATATTAAGTGTCTATTTTGACGTAAAAAAACAAATAATTTTCCATTTCGTTTTAAGCGATCGCATATCCGCTTTTCTTGCTTCGACAACTCGATGGGATAACACCAGCTTTTTTGATCAAACATACAAAGTCCAATTACAAAAATTGATATGCTTAAATTTGATCATAAAATTGATATAATGTCGATCTGATTAATTTTTAATCGATCGCCCCTCTAGGGGCTGTTTAAAAAACAGCCACACTATCGGGTAATCCCAGTTTATTCATCTTATTAATAATCCTGCATCGTATAGCTAGGTCTGTATATTGGTTTTCAGGCGTACGGGCACTCATTTCATCGCCAAAAATAAAATTCAATCGCCCCATATTGGTTTCTACTAAAGAACGTCGATGATAATTATTTTCTTGTTTCCAAAGGCGTAGTTCTTCTTCTTTATCAGGTGCCGATTTAAGTCGTATGATGAGTTCATCACGTGGAATAAGTGCAGGATTTTTCTTAATCTTATTTCGTTGTACTGCTGCGTTATGCTGAGGAGGAAAAACAGGTTTGGCTCCGCGCCTAAGAGCAGTCTCATAACAATTTTG
>JBIIJL010000066.1:0-11064 GCA_044233795.1 Legionella sp.
AAGCGCACACCCTAGAGCAACTCGAGACACTCCTTCCCTACAACATTGACACTCAACGTCTCGACAATATGAGAAGCTTACCTAACTTGATCTTGCCCGCATAGGTGGGGTTAATTCACCGCTTACGATGAGGGTTGGGGAGAGGGAATGTCAAGGATGGTCATTGACGATGAGATCTGTTCTCGTTTAGAAAAATTGCTTCCAAAACCTACAGGCCGTCATGGTAAAGATGATCGGTTATATTTGGAGGCAATATGTTGGATGCTTCGTACTGATTCCATATACGTTGCCTATGACCTGAGTACACAAACAGGTTCTCCAGTTTACCTCTATATGGATAAATTTCACTATCAACGTTAGCTGTGTTTTGCAAGAAATTAAGCGAACGTTGTATTGCTGTGCTAAATTTATCATAATAACTCACTTTTTATATTGATGAGGGCTTATGCCACATAAAACACCTTCCCTAGAGCTGCTGCAATCCCTAGTGCAACATGCTGAAAAGAACCAAGACGGCGACACAGCAAACTATATCCCTGAGCTTGCTAACGTGAATAAAGATCTCACGGCCATAGGAGTGCAACCCCTTGGTGGTGAGATAGTCATGCATAGTAATGCACCACTAGAGTTAGTTACGCTACAGAGCACTTCTAAAATGATTCCTCTCATTGGGCTTCTTGAAGAACGCGGCGCTGAACAATTATTTGAATGGGTTAAAGTTGAACCTTCTGGCGATGAATTTGCCTCGATTACAAGACTTGAGCGTTTCGGTCCCAAACCCTCCAATCCTATGCTAAACGCTGGTGCAATCGCTTTATGCTCTAATATTCCAGGCGTTGGTGAACAGCGTTTTGCTTGGCTTGAAAATTGGGTGCAGAAACTGTTTAATCAACGACTAAATATCAATCCTTTGGTATTTGCTTCAGAAAAACGGACTGGCGATAGAAATCGAGCATTAGCCTATCTCTTGCAAAGCCGTGGCAATCTTGGATCCAACGTACCTGATACCCTTGATTTATATTTCGCACTTTGTTCTTACGAAACATTGTTACCACAGATGCTCTACCTCCCCACTTTGCTCGCCAATTCTGGTAAAGATCCATTTACTGGCGAGCAAGTCATCTCCCTTGAAACCTGCAAAATTACACTAGCCATAATGGCAACGTGCGGTTTGTACAATGAAACAGGTGCTCACATGGTTCATACAGGCATGCCTGCTAAAAGCGGTGTTTCTGGATATACCATTGCTGTAGTACCCGGTAAAGCAGGTGTTGTGGTATTAAGTCCAAGAGTAAATGCAAAAGGTAACAGCATTCGCGGAGAAATTATGCTCAAAGGCCTTTCCCATGAAATGAATTGGCATTTCGCTATCACTTAATTTTTTGTGCTAGAATCAGCTTTTTCGCATGCAAATTAGCAAACTGGATATATAAAAACATGAGTATCAGCCTATTTGATTTATTTTCTGTGGGTATTGGACCTTCGAGCTCGCATACAGTTGGTCCAATGCTCGCAGCCAACGCTTTTTTAGAGCTCATAGCACAGAGACAATTATTTTCATCCGCAATAAGAATTAAAATTGAGCTTTATGGTTCTCTTGCGCTGACAGGAAAAGGACATGGCACTGATAAAGCAATCTTGAATGGACTAGAAAGCAAAACACCGGAAACTGTCGATCCCTATAGCATGATCCCGCGTATGCATGAAATTCTGTCATCTAAGGTTCTCAACCTTGGTGAAAAAAAGGAACTACATTTTGACGAAAACACTGATTTTCTATTCCTACAAAAGGAGCTTTTACCGAAGCACAGCAACGGTATGCGATTCACGCTGTTTGCTTCCAATGGGACAACTTTGTTGACTCAAGTCTACTACTCAATTGGTGGTGGGTTTATCACCACTGAAGAGGATTTTGATCAAAAAAATGGAGTATCGAATGTCCTACCTTACCCTTTTGAAACAGGCGATGAATTACTTAAGCATTGTGACACTTATCAATTAACCATTCCCGAACTAATGCTTGCCAATGAATTAACTTGGCGTGATAAAGCATCTATTGAATCAGGCATTCTTGCCATTGCTCGTGTCATGATTGATTGCATTGAAAATGGCTGTCGTCATCCAGGCATACTCCCGGGAGGCTTACAACTTAAGCGACGCGCGCCCGAATTATTTCAAAAACTTAACAATCAGCAAGGGATTGCGAGTGTTTACGAACACAGCGATATCATGAATCGGCTCAATCTCTATGCAATGGCCGTCAACGAAGAAAATGCCGCAGGCGGTCGAATTGTTACAGCCCCCACCAATGGTGCTGCTGGCATCATCCCAGCCGTGCTAAAGTATTGCCAAGAAGCCCATGAAAAAATGAAAAATGAAGACGTCTTCACCTATTTTCTGACAGCTGCGGCTATAGGTATTCTGTACAAAAAGGGCGCGTCTATTTCCGGCGCTGAAGTAGGATGTCAAGGTGAAGTCGGAGTTGCTTCATCGATGGCTGCGGCAGGACTAACTGCAGTCCTTGGCGGCAGTGTACTTCAAATCGAAAATGCTGCTGAAATTGCTATGGAGCATCATTTGGGTATGACCTGTGATC
This sequence comes from Legionella sp., assembly GCA_044233795.1. GTDB lineage: Bacteria > Pseudomonadota > Gammaproteobacteria > Legionellales > Legionellaceae > JBIIJL01. The sequence continues at coordinate 2,597 of JBIIJL010000066.1, forward strand.
CAGTATTAGGACTTGTTCAAATTCCTTGTATAGAGCGAAATGCGATGGGCTCAGTTAAAGCCGTTAACGCATCACGCATGGCGCTGATTGGCGACGGTCAGCATCAGATTTCTCTAGATAAAGTGATCCGTACTATGCGGCAAACTGGCCAAGACATGCAGAGTATTTACAAAGAAACTTCTTTAGGTGGCCTGGCTGTTAACTTTACTGAATGCTAGATTTTGCTCACGTCGATCTCAAATCCTACGCCGAAATCAAGTGACAACGCCTACCGTTAAACCGCATTAAGCGCAGCTCTTTGGTCCCGCGAGCATGGCCTTAATGAGCGCCCTGGATAAGATTCTCGAATGAACCAAAGTGCAAGAATTAAGCTTGCGAGAAAACAACAAGGAAGTACAAGTAATGCCTTCTGATAACTCGAAACAAGATAAACCGGCACACCCTGCACTATACGAAACTCAGATATACGTTGCAAAATAACGCCGACCAGGGGTTGAAAAATTGCTCCACCGATCAACACAGAAAGATTATTGAACCCTGAAGCTGTGCCAACCAAATGTGGTGGATTATTATCATTCACTACCGCAAAACTTACCGTTTGGCCGCCTGCCCCAAATCCAAATAAAAACAACACCAGATACATAAGATTTAAAGAGACATTGGGCACATAGAGTAGCACGAGAGTTGCAACCAAACCCACTACTGAACTCGTAGCCAGAGCTATCTTTCGACTAGAAAATCTATCACTCACCCAACCAAGCAGCGGACTGCCCACACCAATCCCAATCCAAATCATCGTACATAGACCTGAAGCTACCACCACACTAACATGATATTTTTCCTGCAGGTAAGGGACCCCCCACAGGGCTCCAAACACTGCAATTGGCGTCCAAACTGAAAATGCATACGCTCCAGTTATCCAAGTATATGAGCGGCTACAGACCTCCAGCAAACGGCGCCATTCCTCGAGAAAACGCCTCTTAGGCACTGATTGTGTTGCCTGATCTGGATAATCTCGTATCAAAAACCATAAGAGCAATGCCAACAAAAACCCCACTAACGATAAAATAAAACTCGCATTCCGCCAACCCACATGTTCAATCAAGGCAGCAAGAGGCATTTCACCAAAAATCGCACCAACCGAGCTCATGGCTTGAGCAACCCCGGCAAGAATTGCAAAATAACTTAAGGGAAACCAGCGCGATACCAGTACGAGTACCCCAATAAAAGAAAAAGCTGAGCCAATTCCAATTAGGAAACGTCCGAGAGATGCTGTAACAACACTATCAGTTGAGGCAAAGAAGAAAGAACCACATGCACACAATAACAATGCTCCGGTCATTAATTTACGTGGCCCATAGCGGTCAAAGAGCATACCTGCTGGAAGCTGCATTGGTGCATACGCGTAAAAATAAAAGGCAGATATCACACCAAACCCTTCTGCAGTAACCTTAAAGGTCCTCATCATGGGGGCAGCCATCACACTTGGCGCTACTTGTAATATATATTCGTAAAGATAAAATGATGCCGCTAGAAAAAAAATAAGATAGGCGCTCAATTTGCTATGCTTTGGAATAGGTTCGTGATACGTGCTCAATTTATTTTCATTATTATTAGAAAAAGTAGTACATTACACCTTAAGTGAATTTATTTTGTCAATCCCTGCAGGGTAAATAGCTCCATAGACGGCAGGATGACTCGCCCCTGTGATGACTGAAAAATCAAGTGGGCATTTATTGAGTGCTTTATCTGCAAGCCATGCGAACATCATTGCTTCAATATAGTCAGGATCTATACCCACTGTTTGGGTGCTCGTGACCAATGTACTGGGCAGCTCCCTAGCCAGTATACTCATCAAAAAAGTATTATGAACCCCACCACCACAGACCAATAGTCTCTTTATGGATAAAGGATATTTCTTGATAGCGCGCGCGATAACCACTGCAGTCAACTCTACCAGTGTTCTTTGAAGATCTGTAGGCGCATAGTCTTGAGTTAAGTATTGCTGAAGCCACTCATGCGAGAAATATTCTTTTCCAACACTCTTCGGGGCAACTTGCTTAAAATAAGTGTCTTCCAACAGCAAAGACAAAAGTAGCTCTTGCATAGTCCCTGTTGCGGCCCACATCCCACACTCATCATAAAGAGCATGCAAATGTTGGCTTGCAAGAAAATCTAGTAGTGCATTCCCCGGACCAACATCATAACCGCTCACACCCATATGATGATCAAGGAAAGTCACATTAGATATTCCTCCAATATTGACAACGGCCAACGGATGCGCCTCATGCTCAAATATTGCTTGATGATATATGGGAGCATAAGGTGCACCCTGGCCCCCAATCACTAAATCGCGTGTTCTAAAATCCGCCACCACAGTGATTTTAGTCTTTTCCGCGATGGTGTGAGCACACCCAAGCTGTACCGTATAAGGCACTTTCTCAGTTGCATCATGACAGATGGTCTGACCATGGCTGCCAATAGCCTCAATATGTTCGTAAGTAATATTTGCTTGTCTAATAAGCTCAAGCACTGCCAAAGCAAAATCTTCACCGATCTGGGTATTGAGTTGGCTCTGGCGCGCAGGTCCCATATTACCCTGGCTTAAAAACTGAAGTAATGCGCACTTTGTTTGCTCACGATACGGGATAGTAATACCTTTAATCAAACGCTGCGTAGATACATCAACCAATGCAGCATCAATCCCATCCATGCTCGTGCCTGACATTAACCCAATGAATAATCTCATAAAAACATCCACAATCTAAACCAAAGACTAACAGCGCACGGTCATCATCCTCGCAGAGCTTACAATAAACGGTGGTCATCGATTTGAAAACAACGATAAAAATTTTCCGTTGTTTGTCGAGCAAAAGACTCATAGTTCATGTTCAAAAGTTCACTCATAAACAGCGCCACCTCTTTCACTAATGCTGGATGATTTTGCTTACCACGAAATGGAACAGGCGCAAGATATGGCGCGTCTGTTTCAATAAGGATCCTATCTTTTGGTACTTTTTTAGCTACCTCTCGAAGCATCTCGGCATTTTTGAATGTTACAATCCCTGAAAAAGAGATATAGAAATTAAGTGCTAAGGCACGTTTTGCCACATCCCAATCCTCAGAAAAACAATGCATCACCCCACCAATGTCGAGAGCACCCTCTTCCTCCATCAACAATAATGTATCATTAGCTGCTTGCCTAGTATGAATAATCAGAGGTTTACGAGTTGTGATTGCAGCTTTAATATGCTCACGAAACCGCTGGCGCTGCAAACTTCGCCCAGTTTCGGTATCGATTCGATAATAATCGAGGCCTGTCTCACCAATGGCAATACATTTTGGGTGATGTGTAAGTGCTATGAGGTCTTTTGCATCAAGCTCTTGATACGTTTCTGTTGGATGCACGCCGACTGAAAAACTCACATCAGGGTAATTTTCGGCAAATTTCTGTAAGAGAGGTAATTCAGAAGGCACTACACATACACAAAGCATATGTTCTATTCCGACGGCACGAGCCTTCTTTATCACATCATCCATGTTATTATCAAACTCAGTTAAATCAATGCTATTTAGGTGACAATGTGAATCAACCAATGGTGGGAGGGCTGTTTTAGTCATAAGTTCAAATAGTATCAGTAGGTTGAGTGGATTTTAACATACCCGCAAGATAGGTTTCTATTTTATTACACAAAGCACGATTTGGCTCGCCAACAAACTGTACACCAATCCCCATTGGTTTATTCCCCTGCGCGATTTTAGGTGTCAACCAAACGACTTTTCCTTGAATCACGAAAGGCTCTGGCTCATCCATCAGTTGAATCGTCAACTGCATTGAACTGCCAAGTTGATAGAGATTTTTTGTACGAATAAACAAACCGCCGCCAACAATAAATGGCATGTAAGACAAATACAGCGCATTTTCACTATTAAATATGCAGTTGATCGATTGGGATTTATCCTTCATCAAAAGCCTCCTACAAACCCCAACAACCAATCTTCAAGCGCTAGGGTCTCATTCAAATTGATCTGATGAGTCGTCTTTTTAATCATAGCATTCAATTGATCAATTTGTTTGAAGAGCATGACAGGATGGCACAATTGAGAAAGTTGCACCAAAGGAACAGACTTTGCACCAGGAGCCTTCAAACACTGTAGATTTAGCTCTATTGCAGCTGCACTGATGAGATACAACAACCACAGGAGATCTTCAAACGCATATGCCATCCACTGAGCTACCACACGAGGAGGCGATACCTGTCCCTTAATGACATTACAAAGTTGCTCAATAAAAATTGTACGTTGTTGATAAAGTATTGCTCGCGGCGAATCCACCATATAATCTGCGCCAACCGATAGCGCGCCCTCAACTTCAGCTTTTTCCCTATCCACTGGCATAGAAAAAGTATAACGCTGACAGCGACTTAACACGGTTGCAGGAATACTACCTACCTGCTCTGCAACCAGAATAAAACGTGTATGTGACGGCGGCTCTTCTAACACTTTCAAGAACGCATTACTTGCCGAAATGTTCATCCTATCAACAGGTGCAATGATAATGATACGATATGCTGCACATTGGGGTGTTTGATATACATCTTCTTGCAGCACGCGCACCTGATCTATTTTGATCGCCCGAGCAGTATCTTCTTTAAAAATAAAACAAACATCGGGATGTCCTTGTTGTTGCAATAAATGACAGGCTCGGCAATCCCCGCATGGAGGCGATGTGGTATGTTCGCACAACAAACACCTGGTAAGTTCATTAGCAAAAGATAGTAGATTCAGCGCCTGTGGACCTACCAGGAGCACCGCTTGCGGTAATCGTCTCTGCTGAGCCATAGCTAACAGTTCTGGGTGTGAAACCACATATTGCTCAGGCATGTACCGTCCTAAAAAATTCCCCTAATGCTTGTCGAATTGCAGCTTGCACCATGGCAAACGGTTTACTTGCATCTATTGTCACAACATTGTCCATTTTTTTAATTGACTGATGGTAAGCATCATATACATCCTTAAAAAACTCCAGCGCCTCTTGTTCAATTCTATCTGCGCGGCTTCTCTTCAATGCACGCTCTAGGCCGTTCTCAGGACTGATATCCAAGAAAATCATCAGATCTGGTTTAAAACCCTGTAGACAAAATTGCGATAATTGAGCAATCATCTCAAGAGATATTTTCCGACCACCACCTTGATATGCAAAAGTTGAAAGCTCGAATCTATCCCCCAGCACCCAAACACCCCTTGCCAAGGCTGGGCGAATCACTCGTTCCACGAGTTGCACACGAGCTGCATACAATAACAGCAGTTCCGTGCGTGCATCCATTGGTTCTGTTGCAATTGTCTCTTTGATAAGTTCGCGTGCGACCTCACCTACTCTCGTACCTCCAGGCTCGCGAGTGATAATAAGCTCGCCTATCATTGGTGTAAGAAACCGCTTAATGGTTGACAAGGCTGATGTTTTACCAGCACCTTCTAAGCCTTCAACTACAATAAAGTGCCCTTTATCTGTCTGCTGTGCGTGATTCATAAAACCTTGCGGCTTAAATTAAACGTACATTTTAAATCGAGTTGCACTGCACATGCCAGATAAATGTCTATAGCCCTAACCATTGTGCTACTTCTTTTTCTGATACAACTTCACCGCCCTTTGCTGCTCGATATAGTGAACAGAGAATTCATGGCGTCCATCTCCTCGCGCAACAAAATAAAGATAGTTTGTTGATGTGGGATGTGCTGCAGCAAGAAGAGCGGCCTTCCCAACCATTGCAATTGGTGTCGGTGGCAAGCCACGGTAGCGGTAGGTGTTAAACGGAGAGTCGATATGCAAATCTTCATGGGTTAGGTGACCCGTGTAGTCGGTACCTAGGGCATAAATCACCGTAGGATCCATCTGCAATGGCATATGGTTGTTTAATCGATTCACAATCACTCCTGAGATAAGATTTTGTTCTTCGGGAATAGCTGTTTCTTTTTCGATAATTGATGCAGCAATTAATAATTCATAGGACGTATGATACGGCAAATCAGCTTTTCGTGAAGCCCAGACTTCTCTCAAAAAATGACTTAAGCTTAAATGAGCCAACATCAACACCGAATCTGCTGTACTCCCTGCATTATATTGATATGTATCAGCAAGTAACGCCCCTTCGGTTGAGCCAAAATCTCTAGTCACTATATTCCAATCTTCAGCACGATAAGATAAAAATCTTGCATGAGAGAGGTGTTCGCCCACTTCTTTGGCCGTTGTGCCATCAATGATTTGAAACTGTAGGGTCAGTACATCTCCTGCTACTACACGTAGCAAAAAATGCTCGAATGATTCTCCTGGGTATATTTGATAACTGCCTGCTTTAAGTTGATGAGACAAGCGCTGAATTCGCAATGCACATAATAACCATCGCGGCGAAGTGATAAGTTGCCGCTTACTCAGAGATCCAATAAAAGAAGCTCCCGACATTGCTTTATCCACCGTAAACACCACCGGTTGTTGATTGACGGTGAGCATCGGCTGATACAAGGTTTGAAATATCATTATCGCCGGCACAATCAACACAATCAAACACACAGCGATTAAGAACAGCTGCAATAGTCGAGGCATACTAAATTTCATTGAGACCAACATGGGCCAATATTTACACTACTAATATGCCCACGTGCAATACAAAATGCACGTGGGATAAGGCTAGAAGATTGATTAAGCTTGTTCTTTGTTTAAATTATCTTCGATATAATCGATTGCTTCTTGAATGGTTGTGATTTTTTCTGCCTTCTCATCAGGAATTTCAGTTTCGAACTCTTCTTCGAGCGCCATTACCAATTCTACGGTATCCAGCGAGTCTGCGCCTAAATCGTCAACAAACGAGGCGTCATTTTTTAGCTCGTCTTCTTTAACACCTAATTGCTCAATTACAATTTTGCGAACTCGTTCTGCTACTGTACTCATAACTTGTATTTCCTCTTCGGTTTATAAAAAAAGATTGATGGGTAGTTTATTCAATTCTTCAGATAACGCAAGCCCATATCACCTAATCCATGTACATCCCACCATTCACATGAAGCGTAACACCGGTAATATAATTCGCAGCATCAGATGCTAAAAACGCCACTGCAGCAGCAACATCATCCACAACGCCTAATCGCTTCATCGGGATGCGTTTTAGCATTTCTTCTTTTACGAGCTCAGGCAAGCCTTGAGTCATATCAGTATCAATAAACCCGGGAGCCACCACATTTACGGTAATTCCACGACTGCCCATTTCTTGGGCAAGCGATTTCGAAAATCCAACCACGCCAGCCTTAGCTGCTGTGTAATTTGCTTGACCAGAATTCCCACTTGCTCCAACCACAGAGCCGATGTTAATGATTCTACCCCAACGTGCGCGAAACATAGGCCTCATGCAGGCTCTACTCAAACGAAATACAGCATTAAGGTTTGTCTCAATAACGCGGTACCACTCCTCATCATCCATACGTAACAGCAGATTATCACAAGTAATTCCAGCATTGTTAACCAGAATTTGAGGTATTTTTTGTTTATCTGAAAGGGCTACCATCATATCTTCCACTTGATTTTTGTCTCTCACATCAAGCACCATACCTTCGCCCGCAAACCCCTGCATCTCTAATGCCACATTAATTGCGTTCACTCCCACATCATTAGTGGCCGTGCCAATTACATATGCACCGAGTGATGCGAGCTTTAGCAACACCGCTTGGCCAATACCGCGGCTCGCCCCGGTCACCAACGCAACTTTACCTTCCAAACTAATCATCTTTAAGCCCCTTTGAGCTGTAACAAAACTTTGTCGAGACTTGATTTGTCATTGACACTTATGGTTTGAATAGACGAATCTATACGTTTTATCAAACCACTTAGAACCTTTCCTGGACCACATTCAATGATATAATTTACGCCTTGCTGCTTCATCAATTGAATGGTTTCAACCCAACGTACGGGCTTGCATAATTGTTGACTAAGTAACGTTCTCATTTGTCCACTAGTTTGGTAAAAACTCAAATCAACATTACTTACCACTGGCACCTTTGGCATTGCAAAAGACACAGCCTCCAAATCCTTTAGAAAATCTGTGCTAGCCTCATTTAATAGTGCACAATGGCATGGCACACTCACTGGGATCATTTTCGCCAGCCGTGCACCCTTTGCCTCAGCAAGGCTCATCGCTTTCAACACAGCGGGAGTATGGCCTGCAATGACTACTTGACCTATAGTGTTAAAATTAGCAGGGCTGACTTCTTTCGCACTATCACTTGCCTCTCGACATATTGCCGCAACATCATCATCATTTAAGCCAACAATTGCCGCCATAGCACCTTGCCCTAAGGGAATGCTTTTTTGCATCAATTGTCCACGCCGACTTACTAGAAGAACTGCAGCTGACAAAGTCAGCACTTCAGAGGCGACCAGGGCCGCATACTCTCCAAGACTGTGTCCCGCCATCATTGAC
>JBIIJL010000010.1:0-40398 GCA_044233795.1 Legionella sp.
TTTGTGGCTAGCGTTGTTTGTGGCGATAGGTTGTGGTCTTGTTGGGGGCGCTGATGATTACCGTAAGTTGGTTTTAAAAAATAGCAAAGGCTTGTCAGGGCGGTGGAAGTTTTTTTGGCAATCAGTGATTGCGATTGTTGCCGTAACTTATCTCTATCTTGATGCAACCTTGCCCATTCAAACTGAGCTTACAATTCCATTTTTTAAAAACTGGCTGGTTGAATTAGGTCCTTTTTTCCCAGTGTTAGGTTATTTTGTGATCGTAGGAACAAGCAATGCAGTGAATTTGACAGATGGATTAGATGGGTTAGCAATTATGCCAATTGTAATGGTGGCTGGTGCTCTAGGTGTGTTTGCCTATGCATCAAGCAACGTTGTCTATGCACATTATCTAGCGATGCCATTTGTTCCTAATATCGGAGAGCTCACTATTTTTTGTGCATCTATCGTTGGCGCCGGTTTGGGGTTTCTTTGGTATAATAGCTATCCTGCTCAAGTGTTCATGGGCGATGTTGGCTCGCTATCATTAGGCGCAGCGCTTGGGATTGTTGCAATATTGGTACGTCAGGAGCTCGTATTGTTTTTGATGGGTGGTTTGTTTGTTATTGAAACAATTTCAGTCATCCTACAAGTGGGATATTTTAAGTGCACTCATGGTAAGCGTCTGTTTCGTATGGCCCCGTTGCACCATCATTTTGAGCTCAAAGGGTGGTCTGAGCCAAAGGTGATTGTCAGGTTTTGGATTATCACGGTTGTTTTTGTGCTTTGTGGGTTGGCGACTTTAAAACTTCGTTAAAAAATATGGGTGCATCTGGCGGAGGTTAGACAATATTTATGAGTTCACCACTTTATTTAGTCGCAGGCTTGGGTAAAACAGGTCTTTCTATCGCTCGCTATTTAGCAAGGCGTCATCAGTCGTTTGTTGTTTTTGATACACGAGCACATCCTTATGGCTTGGATGAGTTTAAAGGGGAATTTCCAAATGTTGAAGTGTTTTTAGAAAGGCTCCCCGAATATTTATACGATCAAATTGAAGAAATTATCAGCAGTCCGGGTGTGGCACTTGATGAGCCCAGTATTAAAAAAGCGAGAGATCTAGGGATCTCGGTAATAGGCGATATTGAATGTTTAGCTCGAGAGATTAAGGCACCAGTCATTGCAATTACTGGTACTAATGGCAAATCTACGGTCACAGTCCTCGTTGGTGAAATTGCTAAAGCGGCAGGGTTCTCTGTGGCAGTGGCCGGTAATATTGGAACGCCTGTGCTTGATCTACTTGATGATGAGCAGAAATATGATCTATGGGTTTTAGAACTTTCTAGTTTTCAGCTAGATTTAACGTATTCTCTTCAACCAAAGGCTGTCACAATATTAAATGTTACGCCCGATCATCTTGATCGTCACCATGGGATGGATGCTTATGTTCAGGCTAAACAACGAATTTATCATCATGCGAAGACATGGGTATTTAATCGCCAGGATAGATTAACCTTTCCTGTTCAAGATAATATGAAGACGAATGATAATGCTATCTCGGTTAGTTTTGGTTTAGATGCTCCCTCAGGCAAACATTGGGGGCTGTGGAATGTGAACAATGGAGAAAAATTTCTGTCCTGTGGACAACTACAGTTGTTGTCGGAGACATTGTTGAAGATAAAAGGTCAGCATAACATTTTGAATGCCCTTGCGGCATGTGCTCTGACAGAAGCGATCGGTATTGATTACTCAAGTATGGTGAAAGTGCTGACAGAATTTGGTGGTTTACCTCATCGAAGTCAATGGGTGCGAACTTTACAAGGCGTAGAATGGATCAACGATTCAAAGGGTACCAATATTGGTGCGACGATTTCTGCCATTTCAGGAATAGGGGGGACCATGCAAGGTAAAATAGTATTGATTGCAGGCGGTTTAGGTAAAGGTGCTGATTTCAGCGAGCTTCGTGCACCAGTTGCAGATTTTGTACGTTCTGTTGTGCTTATTGGTCAAGATGCCCCCCAGATTGAGGAGGCGCTCGGAGGCGTTGTGCCTGCGACCCATGCAGCCTCGCTCGAAGAAGCTGTTGGTGTTGCAAAAACATTGGCAGAACCTGGTGATGTTGTTTTGTTGTCTCCAGCTTGTGCGAGCTGGGATATGTTTCGGGATTTTAACCACCGAGGAGATGTGTTTACTCGAACGGTAGATGCATTATGAGTGTGGTTCAACCAGTACAATATGCCCATCGTGAAAGGTCGGTGAATAAACCACTTGCTCTTTATGATAAATGGCTAATAGCGGTGGTGGTTGGTTTACTCATCATTGGATTGATGATGGTGGCTTCTAGTTCTGTGATGGTGTCGACCAAGTTGTATCATCAGCCGTTTCATTTTTTGATTCGACAGGCCTGTTTTCTTGCAGTGGGTTTGATGGCCAGTATGGTGGTATTGCGAATTGATAGTAGTGAATGGGAAAAATTCAGTGTACCGCTATTGTTTATTTGTCTTCTGATGTTGGTTTTGGTGTTAATTCCAGGTATTGGCCGCGTTGTTAATGGGAGTCGGCGATGGCTTGCGTTAGGTCCTATTGGTATTCAAGTCTCCGAACTTGCGAAACTATCGATGATTTTGTATATAGCGGGTTACTTGGTGCGTCAACAGCAAAGTGTGACCAGTAGTATTTTGGGTTTTATCAGACCGATGGTGGTTCTGGCATGTGTTGCTGTATTATTGCTCTTGGAGCCTGACTTTGGAGCAACGGTGGTGATTGCGGGCACGGTCATGGCGATGTTGTTTTTGTCAGGTGTGAGGCTTCGATATTATGTTGGATTGATGTTGTTGGTGGCGGCATGTTTGGTTTTTCTTGCCATATCTTCGCCTTATCGGGTCGCACGATTGACCGCTTTTCTTAATCCGTGGGCGGATCAATACAAAAGTGGATATCAATTGACCCAATCACTGATTGCCTTCGGTCGGGGAGGCTGGCTGGGTGTTGGTTTGGGTGATGGTGTTCAAAAACTATTCTACCTGCCGGAGTCGCACACTGATTTTCTATTTGCTGTACTGGCAGAAGAGCTAGGATTGATTGGGATCCTGCTTGTATTGATTTTGTATAGTATAATAGTTTTTAGAGGCTTTGTGATTGGCTTTAATGCCAGTGTGCAAGAGCGTATGTTTGCAGCTTACACAGCTTATGGTATTACCTTTTGGATAGGATTACAGGCGGCTATTAACATGGGTGTTAATGCAGGGTTACTTCCGACCAAAGGGCTGACGCTCCCTTTACTAAGTTATGGCGGGGCAAGTATGGTCGTAAACTGTGTTGTATTAGCGATGCTGTTGCGTATTGATCACGAAAATCGTTGGCAGTCATTGGGACTCTAATACGATATAACCATTGACTGCTTATAGGGGGCGCCGTGGCGACTAAAAAACAATTCACATCACCAAGAATGGGTCGGGTAGAGCATATTCATTTTGTGGGTATTGGTGGTGCTGGGATGTGTGGGATTGCAGAGGTATTGCATAATGAAGGGTACATCATTACAGGTTCTGATGTATCTGAAAATCGTGTGGTGCTCCGGCTAAGGTCTCTTGGAATCCAGATTGCTATTGGGCATGAGGTACAGAATATTAAAGATGCCGATGTGGTTGTTCGTTCTACGGCGATTGGGAATGACAATCCAGAAATCATCGCGGCGACCAAACTTATGATACCAGTGATTCCGCGAGCGGCTATGTTGGCTGAATTGATGCGTTTTCGTCAAGGCATAGCTATTGCGGGAACGCATGGTAAGACAACGACGACAAGCTTGGTGAGCAGTTTGTTGGCTGAAGGTGGACTTGATCCAAGCTTTGTTATTGGTGGAAAATTGAATAGTTGTGGCAGTAATGCTCAGCTGGGAAAGTCAGCGTATTTTGTGGCCGAAGCGGATGAGAGCGATGCGTCATTTCTTTTTCTAAAGCCAATGATGGCAGTTGTGACCAATATTGATGCTGATCATATGAGTACGTACGGCGATGATTTTGATAGATTGCGCAATACGTTTATTGAATTTTTGCATCACTTACCTTTTTATGGATTGGCTGTTGTGTGTCTGGATGATGAGGAAGTACGGCGTATTCTTCCTTCGATTCAAAGACCAACATTGACATATGGCTTTCTTGATGGGGCTCATTATCGTGCATTGAATTGGGCTCAAAATGGTTTAGTCAGTGAGTTTACTGTAGAGCGACCAGCCCCTCATAAAGCATTAGATATTCAGTTCAAATGGCCAGGGCGCCATAACGTGCTGAATGCGCTTGCTGCAATTGCAATCGCAACAGAGCTTGGGGTGAGTGATGCTGCGATTGTAAATGGTCTAATTAAATTTCAAGGTGTTGGTCGTCGTTTTCAAATACTGGGTGAGCGTCATTTTAACGAAGGTTGTGCTTTGGTTGTCGATGATTATGGACACCACCCACAAGAAATTAAGGCAACGATCGATGCATTTCGTGCCGTTTGGCCTGATAAGCGTTTGGTTCATGTGTTTCAACCGCACCGTTATAGCAGGACGAAATCACTTTTTTCTGAGTTTGTTGACGTGTTGAGTCTTGCCGATGAATTACTGCTGCTAGATATCTATGCTGCAGGAGAGGATATGATTCCGGGGATTTCAAGCGAAGTACTGATATCAGAAATCAATAAATATTCTAAAAAAGCAATACTTGTGAACGAGAAGAATATAGAGCATGAGCTTGATGGATTGATAAGAAGTGGTGATGTGATTCTTATGCAAGGTGCTGGGAGCATTGGGCAAATGGCGATAAATTTGATGCAAGAATTGCGAGAGACTGCGTGAAGACCGACGTTTCATATCAGGGCCAACTATTACTGAATGAGCCTTTAGCAGATTACACCACCTGGCGCGTTGGAGGTTTGGCTAAGGTGCTCTATAAACCAACAGGGATAAAAGACCTTTCTTTTTTTCTAAAAACATTGGATAAAACAGAACCTATTGTTTGGCTTGGTTTGGGAAGCAACTCACTGATTAGAAGCCAGGGTGTCTCAGGGACTGTGATTTTGACACAGGGTTGTTTAAATAACCTTGAGCTGGTGGGTGATGGTCTTATTCGCGTTGAGGCGGGTGTGTCCTGTGCCAAAATGGCGAGATTTTGTGCGAGAAGTCATTTATCAGGGGGTGAGTTTTGGGCAGGGATCCCGGGGACCATGGGCGGTGCGTTACGAATGAACGCGGGTTGTTTTGATGGCGAGACTTGGCAATCAGTTATTAGTGTGGAGACAATGACGCGTTTTGGCGAGATAAGAGTTAGGGATCCCTCAGAGTTTGCAATTGCTTATCGTAATGTCAAAGGGTTGGACGACGACGAGTGGTTTATTGCCGCGACATGCCAATTTATTCCAGGTGCAAAAGATATCTCTTTATCGCTCATCAAAGAACTCTTATTACACCGAGCAAACACGCAGCCAACCAGCGAATACAATTGTGGTTCTGTATTTAGGAATCCTCCTGAAACCTATGCTGCAAAGTTAATAGAGTCTTGTGGTTTAAAAGGTAAGCGCTTGGGTGGTGCAATGGTATCGGAAAAGCATGCCAATTTTATCATTAATTATCAGGGCCAGGCGACAGCAGACGATATTGAATCCCTGATTGACTTGGTTAAAAAAACGGTGCATGAGGAAAAAGCGATTGAGTTGGTTCGAGAAGTGCATTTCATTGGAGAGTAGTCGACGTGTTTATACAATTTAATTTTGGGAAGTATCATGACTAAACCTATTAAAGTGCTGTTGCTTTACGGCGGTCGTTCAGGGGAGCATGAAATTTCTCTTCGCTCTGCTGCATCAGTTATGGCAAATTTATCAACAGATATCTTTGAGATTTTGCCTGTGGGTATGGATAAAAATGGGTGTTTTTTTGTCAATGATTATCATGAGTTGTTGCAATATAAGTCGTCTTTGCCTGTTGTTACACCAAAATCGCGGCCATTGGGTAGTCTCTATGCTAATGGAAGATTGTCAATTGATGCAGATGTTGTATTTCCAGTCGTTCACGGTCCATTGTATGAAGACGGTTGTTTGCAGGGTTTGCTTGAGCTTGTTGGTGTTGCCTATGTTGGTTGTGGTGTGTTGTCATCGGCTATTGGTATGGATAAGGACATTGCCAGACGTTTAGTGTCATTGAGCCATGTTAAAGCTGCGCGTTATCGACTACTGTGTTGGCAAACCCCGGCGTTACAGACCGAGCAATTCTGTCGAGAAGTGATTGCTGAGTTTGGCTTCCCGCTCTTTGTAAAACCAAGCAAAATGGGTTCAAGTGTTGGTATACACAAGGCTACGACATTTGAAGAGTTGTTGTTGGGCATCGCCGATGCAAGGCGTTATGATGATGAAATTTTAGTAGAAGAGTTTATTAGAGGTCGAGAAATTGAGTTGTCGGTTCTTGAAAATAGCGCAGTCACTCAACCACCGTTGGTGAGCTCACCTGGGGAAATTGTGGTCCGTCATCCTGATGGCTTTTATTCTTATAAAGCGAAGTACTTGGAAAGTGAAGCAACAGATCTTGTTGTGCCTGCAGTGCTTGATGATGTTTTGATTGATCGTTTACAAAGTACAGCTAAAGAGATTTTTATGCTTCTTAAATGCAAAGGGATGGCGAGGATTGATTTTTTTGTCAATGATATAGGGGATATCTATTTCAATGAAATCAATACGTTACCTGGTTTTACTTCGATTAGTATGTACCCAAGGATGTGGGAAGCAAGTGGGCTACCTTATAAAGACTTGCTTGAGCGCTTAATAACATTAGCGATAGAACACCACCAACGCGATAAACAGTTGGTGACACATTATCAGTGACACTTTCTTTAGGATGAGTGCATAGGTATGGACACAGGGAAATTTCGCTATCGATGCCTTTTGTCATTGTTGGTTTTTTGTGCTTTATTGTTATCGTTGAGATTACTTTATTTGTACTTAGCAGATGCACATCGTTTTCCAATCAGTACAGTGAAGATTGTGGCAAATTATCAACATATAGCAAGGGCGGAGCTCGAGGACGTATTATCAAAACATCTTTCAGAAAGTTTCTTTTCCTTTCATGAATCTGTTCTGACGCGTGAACTTCAAGCACTTGCTTGGACTGAAAAGGTTAAAATTGAGCGAATGTGGCCTGATACAGTTAAAATTACGCTCATTGAAAAAGCCCCATTGGCCTTTTGGAATGAGTCTTGTATCACATCACTGGGTGAGGTTTTGAATACAGGGGCTGTGGATGAAGGACTTAATCTTCCAAGGCTAAGTGGTCCTGCACAACAGCAAAAGGATGTCTTACAAATTTATCAAAAATTAAGTAAGCTATTATTGGTTTATGATTTGTATGCAGCAACATTGCAATTACGAGAAAATCAAGCGTGGGAGCTTTCCTTAACCAACGGCATTCAGCTGCGCTTAGGTAAACGAGATCTGGAAAAACGGTTAGAGCGTTTTTGTAAAGCTTATCCTGCTGTATTTGCAGATAAGCCAGATATGGTGCAGAGTGTTGATTTGAGATACGCGAAAGGGATGGCGGTACAGTGGAAAGCTGTTTTAAAATAGCTGCTTTCTATACCCTAAGATACTTTTAAGAATGAGAAAAAAATGGCGAAAAAACCAGAAAGAGAGATTATTACAGGCCTTGATATAGGCACTTCCAAGATTGTCGCACTTATTGCTGAAGTGACAACAGATGGATCATTGGAGATTATAGGTTTTGGTCGTCATCCTTCGCGAGGTTTAAAGCGCGGTGTTGTTGTCGATATTGAGGCGACGGTGAATTCTATTTCCCGGGCGGTTCAGGAAGCCGAATTGATGGCTGGATGTGAGGTTCGATCAGTATATACAGGAATAGCAGGTAGTCATATTCGTAGTTTAAATTCGCACGGTATTGTTGCGATAAGAGATCAAGAAGTTACTCAGGCAGATATTGATAGGGTGATTGATGCGGCAAAGGCTGTAGTAATACCTGCTGATCAGAAAATACTTCATATTTTGCCCCAGGAGTTCATCATTGATAATCAGGGCAATATTCGTGAGCCTGTTGGAATGTCAGGTGTTCGTCTTGAAACGCGGGTTCATATCGTTACTGGAGCCGTTAGTGCTGCTCAAAATATTAATAAGTGTGTGAGAAGATGCGGTCTCGATGTTAGCGATATAATTCTGGAGCAACTTGCTTCAAGCCATGCTGTATTAACCGAGGATGAGAAAGAGCTAGGTGTTTGCCTGGTGGATATAGGTGCAGGAACAACAGATATTGCCATTTTCTCTGAAGGTGCTATTCAATATACTTCTGTTATTCCTATCGCAGGCGATCAAGTGACGAATGATATTGCTATGGCTTTACGCACCCCATCAAAAGCGGCTGAGAACATTAAACTTAATTATGGCTACGCAATGCCAGAACTTGCCAATGTAAGTCAAATGATTGATGTTCTCAGTGTAAATGAGCGTCCTGGAAGGAAAATATCTGCGCGTGCACTTTCAGATGTAGTTTCTGCGCGATATGAAGAACTCTTTTCTTTAGTGCGGAATGAATTGCGTCGAAGTGGTTTTGAAGATTTGATTGCAGCAGGGGTTGTTTTAACTGGTGGTGCATCAAAGGTTCATGGTGCAATAGAATTAGCTGAGCTATGCTTTGAGATGCCAGTTCGCCTTGGGTGTGCGGAACAAATATCAGGTTTGAGCGAAGTATCTTCTAATCCATCGTTAGCGACCTCAGTGGGGTTACTGTTGTATGGCTTTCAACAACAATACGAAGGTGGTTATAATGTACCAGTTTTGAATGATGGTGCCACCGGAATGTGGTTGCGCATGAAGCAATGGTTTCATGGCAACTTCTAGTCTTAAAGACGCTTTATTAACCAACCTAAAGGTTCTACTAAGATGTCTCCTTTGGGTGGAAATTGAATAACGAGAGGTATGCAATGTTTGAATCAATGGAAAACCAGCAAGACAATGCTAAGATTGTAGTTGTCGGCGTAGGTGGTGGCGGTGGTAATGCGGTTGAGCATATGGTTGCCGAGAATATCGACGGGGTCGTTTTTGTTTGTGCAAATACAGATGCCCAGGCACTTAAAAACTCAAATGCGAAGATATTATTACAGCTGGGCGATGAGTTAACTAAGGGGCTAGGTGCTGGTGCCAATCCGCAGATTGGTCGAGAGGCAGCGGAAGAAGACAGAGCACGCATTAACGAAGTGTTGCAAGGCGCAGATATGGTATTTATTACTGCTGGAATGGGCGGAGGCACAGGAACAGGGGCCGCTCCAGTCTTTGCGGAGGTGGCTAAAGAGCTTGGTATTTTAACAGTAGCCGTGGTCACTAAGCCATTTTCCTTTGAGGGTAAACAGCGCGCACTAGCTGCTGAAGAGGGTATACGTCGCTTGGCTGATCATGTCGACTCATTGATTACAATACCCAATAATAAGCTTCTTAGTGTACTAGGAAAAAATATCAGTTTATTGAATGCGTTTAAAGCTGCAAACAATGTATTACTGGGCGCAGTGAAGGGTATTTCTGATTTAATTACGCGACCTGGGCTTATCAACGTCGATTTTGCGGATGTTAAAACTGTTATGTCTGAAATGGGCATGGCGATGATGGGAACTGGCTGCGCAAAAGGAGAAGAGCGTGCCCGGCAGGCTGCAGAGGCTGCCATAGCCTCACCACTACTTGAAGATGTCAATTTCTCTGGTGCGCGAGGTATTTTGGTGAATATTACCGCAGGCATAGATATGTCGATTGGAGAATTTGAAGAAGTTGGCGATGTTATTAAAGAATTCATCTCTGATGATGCAACGGTTGTGGTTGGTACAGTCATTGATCCTGAGATGACAGAAGAAATGCGTGTGACAGTTATCGTTACAGGGCTTGGAGACCTCAGACAACGTGGCCAACAGCAACAATATTCTCAAGGCAAAGCGCGATTGGTTGAGACACGTCGAGGCGATGGCACTCTTGATTATGATGAGCTCGAGCGACCCGCAGTGATTCGCAAACAAGCAACGACACCTGTTGCCTCCAAGCAAGGTAGCGATGCTGTTCCTGATGTTGATTATCTAGATATACCTGCTTTTTTACGGCGACAAGAGGAAGCGTAGGTCCGGCCGGAAGGGTGGGCATTATTTATGGACGTATCATTAAAATATTGATACTATTCGCCTAACTACGTTTACAAAAAAGGGGATGATGAAAGGTGAGTGCTGAATGATTAAACAAAGAACTCCTAAAAAAGTGATTCAAGCAACTGGCGTTGGATTGCATTCTGGTGAAAAGGTTCTCCTCACGCTCCATCCAGCTCCTATCAACACCGGTATCATTTTCAGGCGCACAGATCTTTCCCCTGTTGTTGAAATTCCTGCCTCATACAAGCATGTAAGCGATACGATGTTATGTACTTCCCTCCAACATCAAGGCGTAAAAGTTGCCACTGTAGAGCATTTGTTGTCTGCGCTCGCTGGTTTGGGTATCGACAATGCCTATGTGGATATCAATGCACCAGAAATTCCTATTATGGATGGTAGTGCAGCTCCCTTTGTATTTTTGATTCAATCAGCCGGTATCCGTGAGCAGAGCGCAGCGAAGAGGTTTATTCGTATTTTGAAACCCCTGCGTATTGAAGAAAATGGTAAGTATGTTCAATTCCTGCCATATAATGGATATAAAATAACCTTCACCATCGATTTCGATCACCCTGTATTCAACGTTAGACCGCAAACGGTTGATTTTGATTTTTCATCGACATCTTATGTTAAGGAAGTCTGTCGAGCCAGAACCTTTGGGTTTCTTTCTGATTACGAAAAGCTAAGAGAATCTGATTTGGCAAAAGGTGGTAGTTTAGATAATGCAGTTGTGGTTGATAATTATCGTGTAATTAACGAAGATGGTTTGCGTTTTGACGATGAGTTCGTGAAACATAAGGTGTTAGATGCTATTGGTGATCTATATCTCTTAGGTTCAGGTTTAATTGGCGCATTTGAAGGTTATAAATCGGGCCATGAGCTAAATAATAAATTGTTGCGTAAGTTAATTGCTGAGCAGGATGCTTGGGAATATACTTATTTTGATATGGAGAATTACAGACCATCCCTCCAATCTGGACTGTATCCCATAGAGGCCTAAGGTGGCTTATGACCCTTCTCTAGGACATCAATAATATTCTCTAGTCTTTTTGGCGCGTATCCTTTTGTTTGTTAACTAGTTTAATTAATGCTTCTTTGAGTGGTGCGTAATGGCATTGTTCTGCCTCGGCAATGATTGTAGCTTGAGCTTTTGTTGAGATACTTGGAAGAAATGACTTTGGTCGAGATGAGGCTAGGGTTGAGCTTGATACGGTGACTTTTATCGATGTGAGCTGGTAAATGCCGGCTTCTTTTCTAAGCTTGTCTCTTATTTCTGGTAGACAGTAATGAAGTTGGGTCGCCCATACAGGGTCAACTGCAATGATGGACAAACAATTCTGGTTAAAACTTTTTACATGACACTTTCCTTGGAGCATTGAGGGCAGCACCGCCTGAAGTTTAGCGTCTAATTCCTCAAGTTGTAGCACGCGTTTACAGATGCTTTGTAAGCTTTGATTCATATAGCGGTGAATGCGGCGCATTGTTTCCCCATTTATTTATGCTTAGCGGTTGCCATTTTGTCTGCTTATGTCAGAATAGGTTGAATTTAGAACAAAGGATTTTATGATGTCAGATAATAGTATTGTATATCAAGCTCGTCTTCATTGGGTATTATTTGTCTGGCCTTTTGTGTTGCTTTTCTTTTCCACCTATATTGCTTTACAGTTCCAACAATTGCATCCTGTGGCCCTTCTATTGATGGGCTTTTCGTTGATCTGGTTAGTTATGGTTTGGATGACTTATCATTTTTCCTTACTCACGATTAAAAAAAATCAGGTGATTCTCTGTACGGGCTTTTGGGTGCGCCAGACCATTGATATTCCATTGGCAAAAATTGAGAGTATTGATATTCGACAATCAATCCTCGGAAGCGTATTTCATTATGGCCTCTTGGTGATCACAGGGACTGGTGGCAGCCGGCAAATGGTTAATTTTCTAAGCCGACCTTTGACTTGTCGAAGGTATATTGAGCAGTTGTTACATGGTTGACCAGTGTTATTATTGATAAGCTAGTGCCTCAAATGCTGCGGGTGGGAGTGGGTGACTCAGATAGAATCCTTGCCCCAAGAGGCAATCTTTTGAAATCAAATAGGCTAATTGAGTTTCATTTTCAATGCCTTCAGCAATGATGCTCATGCCAAGTTCGTGTGCTAAAGTTATGATAGTGTCGACGATGACCACCTTATCATGTTTATTATGGATGTGTTTGATAAATGTTTTATCAATTTTTAGCGCATTGATAGGCAATGATTGCAATCGACTTAGTGATGAGTAGCCTGTCCCAAAATCATCTAGCAATATACTGGCCCCTAGCCCACAGATTTTTTTGAGCCCAAAATTTACAGTAGTATTGTTCTCCATCAACATACTTTCAGTAATTTCTATACCGAGATAATTGGCGGGATAGTGAAAACTCTCAAGAATATTTTTGAAACCATCATAAAATCCGATATTCTGGAATTGTGTGGGCGATACATTGATGGAGAATAAGAGATGGCGGTGATATTTTTCCGCCCATTGTGTAGTTTGTTGACATGCTTTACATAAGACCCACTCACCAATTGAAACAATCAAATTGCTATTTTCAGCTATAGGAATGAATTCTGCGGGTGATATTTGACCTAAAATTGGACTGAACCAACGAATCAATACCTCCGCCCCGACAATTTGTTTAGTTGATAAATTGTACACAGGTTGGTAGTGAACCATGAGCTCGTCATTTTTCAAGGCTTTGCGCAGATGTGATTCAATTTCTGCTTCTCTGTTTTGTTCGGCACGGATTGTTTTGGTATAAAACTGAAATGTCTTTTTGCCGGATTTTTTAGCATTAAAAAGTGCTGCAGATGCATTTTTTAATAGTTCTTCATAGGTTTTACCATCATTTGGATAGATAGCAATACCTATACTTACACTTTCTGTGAGGAGTTTCCCTGCAATAGCATAGGGCGTGCACAACTCATTAAGTAAGCGAAGAGCAAATTTTCTTGCTGCAGAGGGTGTTTTCACATCTGGTGCAATGATAGCAAATTCGTCTCCCCCTATTCGTGAAACGATGTCCGTTTCTCCGATGAGTTTTAATAAGGTTGTTGCAAAGAGATTGAGAAACTGATTTCCATGAAGATGACCTAAAGCATCATTGACTGATTTGAAATTATCAATATCAATGACAAATAAAGTAAATTGACGGGCTCCTTCTATATTGTTGGATATAGTATTAGAGAGTAGATTTTCAAATTCGTGTCGATTATAGAGTTCGGTCAAATCATCATGTGCGGCAATGAAGGTTAATTTTGCTTTACTAGTTTGTAATTCTACTTGAGCTTTGACGATGTTTTGATAGGACAATATCTGATTAATGATGAGACAGGAAAATGGAATTAAGTAGGTAATGACAGTTAGAAATAAGGCAATACTATTTGCCATATCATAGGTCATTGTTGAGAAGAAGAGGAGATAGGTGGCAATAGCGATTTGGGTGATACACATCCATAAAATGCTATTGGTTAAGAGCGATGGATATTTTTGATATATTTTCGGGTAGATGAAAAGCACAATTGTAGAGTTTACTATTAAGTACAGTGTTTCGTAAGGTCTAAAAAATGGACCTAATTTAAAGAGCATTTGTGGTGGTGTTTGCATGAGTATTGAGTAATAGACTGATATAGTACAAAATGCTACCAATAAAAAACTTAGTAAAATGATAGTAGTTAATCTTGGTGCTTTTCGCCTGAACTTGGTTAGTAGAAGAATTAAACCTACAAGCAGAATTAAAGCGCTCATGGTGTGCGCAAATGTCCACAAAAGCGTATCTAGTAATTCTTTGTTTAATAAATACGGTGGGACATCAATTAGTAAGGTTTCCACGGCATTTAATGTTGCAGAAAAAAGAAGGGACATACCAATGACGAGAGCCACCTTATCTTCTGTCAATTTATATTGTACAAAGGCTAGCAAAGCCGTGATAATTCCTATGGAAAAAGCGCTCCATTGCATCAGCGCTTGTATCACATAGGCATGATGGATGTGAAATGAGGTGCTTCTGTGTTCTAAGTTGAAAAATATCATGATCAGGGCCGGAAGGCATATGATGACTAATAAGGCCCGTTTGAAGACGCTAGGCATATAATGTAGTTGATCTGCGGAATGATTTGATGCTTGTTCCATGCGTCTCTCAACATTCGATGTACATTTTAATTATAGCAGTACTTCAGAAGGAGTAATTGCTACAATAAGTTTACTTAAAACGGCTAAGGGTTTCGTATGGATGGAAAAGATTATTACAAAGTCATGGGGTTAGAAAAAAACGCGACGGATAAAGAGATAAAAATGGCTTATCGTCGATTGGCACGGAAATATCATCCTGATCTTAGCAAGGAAGCAAATGCTGAGGAAAAATTTAAAGAGCTTGGAGAGGCTTATGAGGTTCTGAAAGATCCCAAAAAGCGTAAAACCTATGATCAGTATATGACAGATGCTTCGCTTAGAAAAAATCATACATCCTCGAAAGAGCAAACTTACAGGGGCGATACTGGTGGTGAGGGTCATTACAGCGCTGATTTTTTTGAGTCTCTTTTCGGAGGAGCCCCACATTTTAGGCAGTCAAATCGGCAAGGCGTCGACCTTTACAGTGAGATGAGTGTAAGTTTGGAGGAAGCCTATCATGGTGGTGTCAAAGAAATTAGGCTTTCTGATGACAAAGGTAAACCGCAAACACTTAAGGTCAAAATTCCTGCTGGGGTAAAAAATGGCCAGCAAATACGGCTGACAGGTCTTGGCGGTCATGGCCTGGGGGCTGGAGCACGGGGGGATCTATATGTGACCCTTTCTGTAGGAACACATCCATTGTTTGATGTGAAAGGGCATCATGTGTATCTTACCTTACCCATTGCTCCTTGGGAGGCTGCCTTGGGGGGCACGATTGGGGTGCCAACGCTTGGTGGGAAGGTTGATTTAAAAATTCCACCTGGCTCACAAGGCGGGCAGATGTTACGTTTGAAACAGCGTGGTTTGCCGGGGAAAACGCAAGGTGATCAATTTGTGATTTTAAAAATAGTGATTCCTGTGCCAACAACAGATAGCGCTAAATCATTCTATAAAAAAATGGCAGAAGAATTGCCATTTAATCCTCGCGAAAGTATGGGAGTTTAATGATGGCTGAAAAAACATTGGTTGTCGGTATAGTGCTAGAGGATACAACAACGATTTCTTTCGTTGATGTTTGTGAGCTGTGTAATATCAGTGAGGATGTCTTGCTTGAAATGATGGAGCATGGTTTGCTTGGAAATCGCTTGAATGATTTTAAGAAAAATGAATTGACAAGAAATCATCTTATGCGGATACGATCAGCAGCTCGCCTTAAAAATGATCTTGAGCTTAACATCTCAGGAGTTGTTTTGGTGATGGAGTTATTGGATGAACTCCATCAGTTGCAAGACGAACTCTGTATTCTTCAACGTCATGTAAAAAAGGAATGATTAGGGGATGTTTGATGGTCTATATGGGTGGGATGGTTGGGCGTCCGCGTGGCGGGCTGGTGGTGCGAGAGGGTTTCTAAAATGGCCAGATTGGTTATTGCCCCTTGGTTGACCGAGTCCTGGATTTTGGGCATAGTGGTTTCTGTGCAGATGATTCTCGTCTGCATCTTCTTCTTCGAGTTCTAAAAATACGCCTACGGCTTTGGCCGCTTTACCAAGCATTTCTCCAATGTTTTCAATAAGCGATCCAATGACTGATATCGTCATGCCCAGCACGACGGAACTCGCGCATACTGCATGGCCGACTGCAAGCGCAAAAGGGAGCTTGCCCGCACCAAGAGCAACAAGTATTCCCATCCCAAGAACTAGGAAGATGGCAGAGCAACTCAGCATAAGAAAGCCCTCGAAGTAAATACTGGTTTGCTTGTCATCATCAAAGACCAACCTATCTAGCAGTAGCTTGGTCGTAAAGCTAAAGCCTTCTGGATCCTGCATACTCGGTTCGAGACAGATAATGAATATGATTATATCAATGGGAATGGTTGTTAAAAGGGATACAGCAAATAAGGCCCACATGCCGGCTGAGAAGGTCAAATTACCCACTTGCTTGATTAATTGACCTATCAAAGTGATAGGGTTGTCCATGGCTAGCTCCGAGAGTATATTTTGTGAAAATATTATACAGCTTATTTAATATTAATTCAATATAATGGTGGAGGCCTTACGAACAACATAAGGCCAATTGTATAGAAGAGATTCAAATCGGATAATTGGAAGGGGATTCCGGGTATGGGGGTGGTAGATCAGATTGTGAACAAGAAGAGTTAGCACCTGATCCAAAAAACCCGCGATGTGCTCCAGTTGGTTGCTGATAAGGCTCTGTGGATGGGTTGTCTTGAGCGGCAGAGCGTCTGGGCATCTGGGAATGATTGTGCTGACAATGGTGATCGTGGCTATGTTCATCGTTGTAAGAAGCTTCATAGCTTGAGTTCAACAGTTCTTCGAGAAACTCACCTAACGTAACTATTTGATTGCCCATCCAGGAAAGCATTTGGCCGCTACAGACTAATGTCAAACTGACTAACCACCCTGCCATCAAGAACATACCAATTCCAGGAACGCCTAAGAGGAAGGATAAGCCGACGGCAATTGCAGTGGTGACTGGGGATATGAAAAGCAAAATTGGCCAAGATCCTGAATTTACGGATCGGGGGCTTAAATTTTCAAATAACTGGCTAAAGAGAAGGGCTGTAACGAAAGTAAGAGGGCTGTCTCGACGTACTGCATTGAGGAGCGAAGCCAAGAGGACGATGTCAATTGCCACTGTCCCAAGAATTGCCATGATAAACAGAGTTCCGATCCCAACGATAAAGAAACCCCTACCGGCTAATTTAGTGACCTGACCTGCTAATATAATAGGATTTAACATCTTAAGCTCCAACAATGTGGGACAAAAGCCCCATAGCGGTTAATGTGCGCTTACATTATACATATTATCTATTGATGGGGCAATAAAACTTGTGTGTTAAATGGTGTGATTGTTGAAAGTTACATACATTTAGAGCTTCGCCAGTAAGAAGACGGCGACTTAGCTGAAATATACTTATAACAAGGGTCTAATATCAGTGGGCGATGAATCGTTTTAGCTCACTGATTCGCGTATTGTCCACGTGCGTTGATTGTGTAAGCCTTGATTGTTGGTCTTGACCCAGAGCAAAAGAGGCGGTTGATTGATTTTTTGCGGTGCGACTTTACTGTTTAAGGCGACAGAAAAAATATATTTCTTTCGCAGTGTTTGTAATGTAGCCCATACACTATTTAAGTTGGCTGCTTGATCTTTTAGGACCAGCTGGTCTCCTCGATAGATAACAGCGACAGCTTGTCCTTGAAGCGCTAGTTTGATGGCAGATTCAAGTTGACGCCATTTGGCATATTTTGAGCGTAGTCTATCTGCTTGAGTTGGTTGGGTCTGAAAGGCTACTCGTGCATATGGCTTTTGTGAGCTTGCAACTTGACGACCGTTTGGTTTTTGTCGCAATAAGAAATCACAGATGGTATCAACTAGTGGGCGATAGCGCCAGGATACTGCAGGTTTGGTTCCAGGTCTTTTATTGATAAAAATCGCGAAAGCGAGGGTGTGGGCATTTGCTGTATAGAGATAACCAGATAAGCTAATTACACCGGTCATCGTGCCTGTTTTGGCTCGTAATAAACCTTGTTGGTTAGGTTTTCTAAAACGCTTTTGCAATGTTCCGTCATGCCCTGCTACTGGCAATGCAGCAATGTATTCATAGGCTAATGGAAAGCGATTGTGTAGGAAACTGAGCAAATCTACCGTTTGTTTAGGGGAGAGTAAGTCGTTGCGTGATAGGCCTGATCCATCCGTTAACACCGCATTCTGCAGGTTGATGCCGGTTTGTTGCTGTAAAAAGTTCTTAACGACGACTTCTGCTTGTGGCCAGTTTAAGGGAGAGCCATTTAATTTAGTCGCTGCGTGTAGAAACAAGCTATCAGCATAGAGGTTGTCAGAGGGTTTTAGGGTGGCTGCCATCAGTTCAGTAATTGGTTTAGAGAGATGTGAGGCCAGTAAGAGGGAAGATGCGGGGGGTTGGCCTAACATCACTTGACCATCAAGCTTAATATTAAGGCGGGCAAGGTGAGCTCTCACCAAATCTTGCGCATACCGAAGTGGGTTTCGGATTGCAATGCGTTGTTGGACTGCCCACTGTCCAACGCCTACACAACCTCGAATGCTCAAATGATTGTCTTGGTCTAGATTAACGCCAACGCCACAATTTTGGGCTTTAGCTTGCGTTTTTGCTTGATTGTCAATGAACAGGTTAGCTCCATGATCTGCAACTTCAACAATGGCATCAGCGCCTGCTCGGTAGCCTGGGTTGACAGTCACAGTAAGACGATTTTCATCTATGACCACCGGCGCAATGGGGGCGCCATAACTGTATTTAAAATCTGCAGCACTGCGTCCTGGTGCAAAAGCGGCTACCACACTGTTATTACTTACTAAAATGAGGTTACCTTCGATGCGTTTGACCCCCCATCGAGGCAATTGAGCTAACATGGCATCTAAGTCTTGTTCTGAAAAGGAAGGATCACCTTGCATATGTAGATAGAGTGAGCCACGCAAAACACCTTTTTCCAGCATTTTTGCATCGGTTGCAAGAGTGGTTTGGAATCGATAGTCAGGCCCCAATGCCATCAATGCAGCAGCATCAGAAAATAATTTCATATTGCTTGCAGGGACGAACGATCGAGTAGCGTTACGCTCATAAAGCGTGTCGCCCGTATTTAAGTCGACAATTTCAACGCCCATATTGATAGAAGGGTCGACTTGATTGATGAGCTTATCAACATTAGCTTGTAGGCTTGTGCTGGCATTTGCACCAATATTAATACAGAACAACATGATGAACAAAATCCTTTTCATAGGCGAAGTCTCTCCTGTTGGTAATGTGGGTCGCTATATTTGGCCAATCCCTAATCATAACTTAAGCCCATACGCTCTAGAAGACCTAAGAGGGTATCATTGTCAAAATATTTTATCTTAAGCCACCCACCATTTTCTTTTTCTGAAAGAATTTTCACAGGAGCTCCCAACATATCACTGATGTCATTTTCTAATCTTTGCACATCGAGATCTTTGGGGACTTTTGTTGTGTCGGTTTTAAGTTTTCTGACAGCTTCTTCAAGTTGACGAACGGACCAACCTTTTTCATGTGACAGCCGGGCAAGCGATGTTTGCTCTGAGATGGTTAAACCGACCAAAGAGCGTGCATGACCTAGTGAGAGCTGTTGTGAGGTGATTTGGCTTTTTACGAAATCACCAAGCGTTAAAAGGCGCAGGATATTCGTGATATGACTACGTGATTTTCCCACCATACCTGCAATGTCTTCTTGACTAAAGTGAAATTCTGTTTGCAAGCGCTGGTAGCCTGTGGCCTCTTCGATTAGATTTAAATTTTGGCGCTGAATATTCTCAATTAAGGTTACAGCAGCTGTTTCTGCGTCATTGTAATCGCCAATCATACATGGTACTTCACTGAGGCGGGCAATCATGGCGGCTCTAAAGCGTCGCTCTCCGGCAATGATCTCATATTGTGAAGGGGCAATTTCTCTTACAATGAGAGGTTCAATCAAACCTTGGGTGCGTATAGAGGAAGCGAGCTCTTGTATTGCTTCCTCATCAAAATGTTTTCTTGGTTGGTAAATACCAGGTTTGAGCGACTCAATGGGTAGCATTTTGAACTGGATTGCCATAGGTGATACATGTATTTATAAATTGTTCCATATTGTTTCACAAGTGCTACAGTAATGCCAATCGCAACGCAGTGTCTAAGGTCTAGGGGGTACATCCTTGATGTCAGAAGAATCCGAATCTTTCTCAGAAACGATCTTAGCAAGTGAGCCGCGTATGGCATTTATTGTGTGTGCGGGATGATTGTTTGAGGTCGGTGTAATGATTTCAAATCTTCCTGTTACAATGTTTGCAATACCTAAAGAACATATTGCGATGGTAGCATTTAGTAAGGTGGCTAATATCGAACTAAACCAGCTCACCGATTCGTGGTGGCGTCCTATAGCACTTGCCGCTGCTGTTTTGATTAACTCAGAACAATTTTCTTTAAAATCGGACGAATCGATGGATAGCTTTAAAAACTGGGTTTTTTCGCGTGTTAAATCCAAAATTAACTGTGTGGCTTCTGAGCTGATAAGGTCAAACCCATCGAGCTGTAGGCGTTGTTCGATTTCATGTAGCTCTTCTAAACACTTATTAAAACCTGAAATTTGTAATTTAATAGCCCGCATTTCTGGTTCTGTAAGTGGTTTTGGGGGAATAACGGGAATTAGGGATACCCAATGGTTTCTATAATAGTTATTTAATACGATATCGGCGTTTTCATCTATAGGAGAAACAGGTACGCCATCCCTACAAATCCCAACACTAATATTAGAATCATAGAGAAAGCGTACTTCGTTAGTTATTGGATCACGAATCTTTTGTTCCCCGACAATCGCACGGTGTAATACCAGGAGAGTTTCCTCCGTTCCCCATTCGTAATTGGTATTTAAGTGCTGGGTATAGGTGTTGAGCTCAGTGTATTCATTTTCTTCAAAAAAGGCGACGGTTTTATCCTGAATAATTTCTGACAGGATTTTACGCTTGTGAAAATTTATGTTGTCATCTGACTGACCAATATATGTTGGTAGAAGTTCCGCCCATTTTTTTTCAAATTCTTCAAGCACTGCAGGATGTTTGAGAGAAACAAATACGCTCATCGCCTCTTTAATACCAGCAACTCTATAAATTTCTGCATCTTCGAAATCATGGAGGCTGAAATCGTTGTCGATTAAAGTGGCTAGTGGTGATTGGTTTTGGGTCAGTTGTCGTTTTAGTTCGTATTCTATACCATAATTTGCTGAGGAAAAAAGCGGAGATGATTTAGGATCTTTTAAAAATTCGACAGCAGTTTGTTCTGCACCAAGTTGCCTTGTAGCTGGCCCGAGAATAGGCTCGATAATCTTTTGGATTTGTTCTTTCGTGAATGACTTATCCGCGTCGGTTTCAAGGAGCTTTAGGAGAGCTGTTTTTTGATCTACTGATAGTTTAAGCTTTTCAAATACCCGGTTTGCAAGATCTTCATCTCCCCTAGTCCTTAGAAAGGACATTAATGAGATGCTATAAGCATAATACATGCAATTTCCACGACCGCTATTGTCTACCGTCTTGTGTGGCATAACCGATACGTCGCATTATTTTTGATCAACATATTCAACATTATAGCAATATTAAATAAAATAGCTATTTTTTTTGCAGAATACTATAGAAAAAACCATCCATACCGTGGGGTTTGGGGAAGATCTGCCAACCACAACGGGTCTGGTGCCCCCAATTAAAATGAGCTTGCACTACCACACAGCCTGGGGTTTGGGAAACAAATTGATAGACCTGATCATCATTTTCCTCCGGAAGCACTGAGCAAGTTGCGTATACCATCCGTCCGCCTGGGGCAAGTAAGGGCCATATGCTTTTTAGCAAATTACGCTGAACCAAACTGATCGCGGAAACGTCGGATGCTTTGCGTAATAATTTAATGTCTGGATGGCGACGAATTACACCCGTCCCAGAACACGGAGCATCAAGCAAAATCCTATCGAATAGAACGCCGTCCCACCAAGTTTCAGGGTGAAGAGCATCTCCTTCGATAAGGGTAGCACTAAGATTGAGTCGCTGAAGATTTTTTCGTGTGCGTT
The DNA here is from genome assembly GCA_044233795.1 of Legionella sp. GTDB lineage: Bacteria > Pseudomonadota > Gammaproteobacteria > Legionellales > Legionellaceae > JBIIJL01. The sequence goes on from JBIIJL010000010.1 coordinate 21,872, forward strand.
CAATTCGTTTCTTATCGATATCAAGTGCCACACACTCAGTAAGATTGGGCTCGGTCTCAAGCAAGTGGCAGGTTTTGCCACCCGGAGCGGCACACGCATCTAGCACTCTTAAACCTGGTGCTAAATCAAGCAACGTTACTGCAAGTTGGGCCGCTCCATCTTGAACCGAGACGTCACCCGCCGCAAAGCCTGGAAGAAGTCTGACATCACAAGGTGTTTCTAAAATGAGCCCTTCTTTTGCGAATGGCAGTGTCCAGGAAGGCATGTTATGGTCTTTTAAACGGGTTAAGTAGGCATCTCGTGAACCGTGCTGCGCGTTCACTCGCAAGCTCATTGGCGGATGTAGATCATTTGCTGATAAGAGAGACAGCCAATCGTTGGGCCATGCTTGTTGGACTCCCTTAATAAACCAATCTGGGTGTCCTAACTTAAATTGCTCATGATCTTCAAGCTTTTTCTCTAGTGTTTCTTTTTCGCGGCAATATGAACGGAGGATGGCATTCACAAGGCCTTTAGCCCAAGGCTTTTTTAAAGGAGAAAGTAAAGCGACGGTTTCTTTGACCACGGCATAATCTTTAATTTTAAGGAAGTGGAGTTGGTAGATGCCCAGTAACAAACAGACCCAAACATCTGTTGATTTTGGCCGCTTGGTGAGAAAACAGTCGATAATGGCTGCTAGTCGATAGTATTGTCGGCAAACACCAAAGCATAGTTCTTTTGTGAAAGGGGGGGGCATCATAGAAGAAAAAAGATATGATAAATCCCGCTGTTCATCTATCACTGCGCACAGTATCTCTAGGGCTTGTTTTCGCTCGTTTTTTTGGATGCTGGTTCCCTTGAAAGGCTTAGATGTCATCGCATCTTCCTAATATGGTGGAGGCTTTTAATAGGTCACGTCCCCCCCTGTTCCATTCTGCGAGGGTTATGATGTTTTCACCGGGAAATTGAATGCGTTCAATCAATACAGCATCCTCGAGTGCTGCAATTAACATGCCTTCATCGCTGAGTGATAAGAGTGTTCCGGGTGTTTGATAGTGTTGCAGGGCTTTGAACCTCGCTTGATGAATGCGTAACGTGGTTTGATTGACCCTCGTAAAAGCAATAGGCCATGGGTTATAAGCATGAATTTGTCTTATGATGTTAATGGCAGGTTTTTCCCAATTGATAAGAGCATCTGTTTTTGCAATTTTGGGAGCGTAAGTTGCGAAATGACTATTTTGTGGTTGCCTGACTGCTCGACCTTTTGCTATTGCATCAAGGGTTGTGAGTAAAGGCTCACAGGAAAGTTTGCTTAATTTATCATGTAAAGTTCCGGCAGTGTCATCTGGGGAGATCAGACAAGGTACTGTTGCAAGGATATCACCGGTATCCATATTTTCATCCATTTGCATTAGCGTTACGCCTGTTTCATTATCGCCATGTAATATGGCATGTTGGATGGGAGATGCGCCGCGCCAGCGAGGTAGCAACGATGCGTGAACATTAACGGCGCCGTAACGGGGAATATTGAGTACATCAGGTGGTAAAATTAATCCATAGGCAATGACCACGAGGATATCAGGGGCAAGTTCTTTTAAGATGTCGATAGAATGTTGTTCTTTGAAATGACTGGGCTGATACACTGGTACGTGATGGGTTATGCCCCACATTTTTACAGAGGAGGCTTGAAGCTTTCGACCTCGACCAGCTTTTCTGTCAGGCTGGGTATAAATAGCTTTGAGATGATGATGTGAGGAAAGCAGCGCATCAAGGCAAGGAAGCGCAAAAGGGGGAGTGCCAGCAAAAATAATGTTTAAACTCATGATTTTCTTTGGTGCAGGCGTCTAAATTTATCCACTTTTTTTCTAGCCATTGCGCGTTTGATTGGTGAGAGTAAATCAACAAATAGTTTGCCATTCAAATGGTCAATTTCATGTTGGAAACATTCAGCCAAGAGTCCTGTTGCACTCATTTCAAAAGGTTTGCCAAAACGGTCTAAAGCACGCACTGTGACTTTTTCAGCTCGAGTGACCGTGTCAAATGCTCCAGGAACAGATAGACAGCCCTCTTGATATTCAACAGCACCTTGAGATTCGATAATTTCAGGATTAGCCAGCACGATTTGCTGTTTTTTGTCACCAATGACGTCCACGACTGACAAACAAAGATTAATGCCAATTTGCGGTGCGGCAAGGCCTACACCGTGCGCGTCATACATGGTTTCAAACATGTCTTCGATGAGGGTTTGTAATTTTTCATCAAAGGTTGTGATAGGTAAATTAGGTTCTCGAAGCCTAGAGTCAGGGAGATAAATAATCTTATGGATGGCCATTGGGTCGCTGTTTTTAAAGATGAAATGCGTGGTATTATCACTAATTCTAGAGTCAACTGCAAGATGCCAACATTTAGACCAAGGAATAGGACTGTTTCATGCGCTACTTGTTTTTGTTGTGTTCCCTGCTACTGACATTGCAAGGTCACACGTTTTCATTAAAACCAAATGCACCTTCGCGCTATGTTGTAGAGCCCGGTGATACCTTATGGGCCATTGCCAACCAATACCTAGAGCATCCCTGGGAATGGAAATTTCTTTGGAATGCTAATCCAAAAATACAAAATCCCAATCGGCTATACCCTGGTGCTGTAATTGAACTTCGCTTTGTGAATCAACATCCATATCTTCGAGTATTGTCGAATGGCACGGTGAAACTTTCGCCATATTCTCGTGAAAAACCACTCGAGGAGCCGATTCCACCGATTCCGCTCGCTGATATCTTGCCTTTTTTGGACGAATCATTGGTGTTGGATAGGGATACCTTAACCGACGCGCCATATATTCTTGCTTTTACCACAGAGCATTTACTTGGCGGACAAGGCGATGAAGTTTATGTTCAAAATTTATGCGATAATTTGGTGTTGCCCCCCGGGGTGAGCCTGTCCTATGCAATCTATAGGCCATGTGGGAAGTATAATGATCCTATGAATGGCAATTTTTTAGGTTATAAGGCTACATTGGTCGGATATGCCGAATTGGTGCGAGGCGGTAATCCTGCTACTGTCGTCTTAACTGATATCAAGCAAGGTGTGCGTCTTGAAGACAAGGTTATGCCTAACAATCATCCCGGGTATGATCTTTCTTTTGAGCCGAGGACCCCAGCTGTGCCAATTCATGGCGAAATTCTTGACCTGCCAGGGGATTTTTCTATTGGTGCGCTAGGGCTTGTTGTAGTTATTGATAGGGGGAAAGATGCAGGTCTACAACCTGGGGATGTATTAGGGGTCTATACGCGCTCAAAACGGGCTAAGAACAATTATTACCGCTATTCGAAAAACGCACCTTGTCAATTTCCCTGCATCAAATTACCACAAGAACGTATTGGCGAAGTGATGGTGTTTCGTACATTTTCGCATACAAGTTTTGGATTGGTTGTGCGTGCAATCCGGGCGATAACTAAATTAGATACGGTAACGAACCCATGAATAACAAAGACTATTTTTTAGCATTTAATCGAATGGAGCATGTTGGTCCTCGTACGGTTATGAAATTACTGCGTCGCTGGCCAAAACTTGCTGACTTATTTCAATTATCGCTAGTGGAGATGGAACAAGCAGGGCTTTCGACAGCTATTGCTGAAGCAATTCATGCATTTAATTTTGATGATATAGAGAAAGATTTGCGATGGGCCGAGCTCCCTAACCATCATTTGCTCACATGGGAGTGCCAAGAGTATCCACCTCTTTTAAAAGAAATTTCATCGCCACCCTTAGTCCTTTACGCACGAGGGGATATAAGCAGTTGCTTGAAGCCTACGCTGGCTATGGTTGGCAGTAGGACGCCCTCTGCAGTGGGTCTAGAAACCGCTAGGCGGTTTGCTTTTGAATTAGCGATGAACCAAATCACTATTGTAAGTGGTCTGGCGCTTGGAATTGATGGGAGCGCTCATGCTGGGTGTTTGGAGGCAAATGGTAAAACCATCGCTGTGATGGGTACCGGAATAGATAATATCTACCCGAAGCGCCACCAAAAATTGGCTGACAAAATCACTGAAAATGGGTTACTGTTAAGTGAGTTTCCGCTCAAAAGCCCACCAATTGCTGGACATTTTCCCCGAAGAAATCGTATAATAAGTGGTTTGTCATTGGCCACACTGGTTGTTGAGGCCGCAATTCGTAGTGGCTCTTTGATTACAGCTCGCTTTGCGCTAGAACAAAATCGTGATGTATTAGCTATACCTGGTTCTATATATCATCGTGAGTCTGAGGGTTGTCACTATCTTTTGCAGCAAGGAGCAAAGCTCATTGTTTCTAGTCAAGATGTGATTGATGAATTGAATTTAGAACGAGTGGGAGGCAATGGAGAGATACAATTGCCCCTTGCTATAGAGAGCGAAAACCTAGTAAAGTGCATTGGATTTGAAGTAACTTCTGTTGATCAAATCATTGCACGAAGTGGTCTTTGTGTCGAAAGAGTTGTTTGTGACTTGGCTGTTTTGGAATTACAAGGCATGGTTAGAGCAATTCCTGGCGGTTACATGAGGTGTACGATATGAAAGATAACTTGTTTGAGATGCTACTTAGTTTGTTTGAACAAACACTAACGCAGCTAAAAGAGAGCCATGCAACTACTACGGAGTGCTCTCCCGATGCACAGCGATTGGAGGCTACTACGTCAACTTACGATCTTGATTCGAGCACGGCGTTTTTTAAGTCAGCTCATTCTGATTCTATTCGAGTTTTTACTGTCGATGAGCAAATGAAATTGACAAAAGCAAGTTATCAATTTCTTGTGCGAATTGCGTCGTGGGGTATTTTAGGACCTGATGTTTTTGAGTTGATTATCAACCAATTGATTTTCTCTGACTCTCGTTATGTGTCTTTGCAAGAAACAAAATGGACCATCCGCAGTACACTTGCTAATAGCTTGGATGCCGAGCAACTGGCTTTTCTTGATCTTGTGCTTTATCACAAAGAAGACGGACTGCCGTTGCACTGACAATTTATGAAGGGTTAATTTCTCATGAGCAAGTACCTTGTTATCGTGGAGTCACCCGCGAAAGCAAAAACTATTCAAAAATATCTTGGTGATGACTATGAGGTGCTTGCATCTTTTGGGCACGTGCGAGACTTACCGCCTAAGAAAGGATCGGTCGATCCAGATCATCAATTTGCGATGAAGTATAGCCCTATTGAAAAAAATGCGCGCCATATCGAATTGATTGCCAAAGCAATTAAAAAAGCCGATACCCTCTTGCTTGCGACTGACCCTGACCGCGAAGGAGAAGCTATTTCTTGGCACGTTTCAGAGTTATTGAAAGAGCGCAGTTTACTGAAAAATAAAGAAGTCAAACGGATTTTTTTTAATGAAGTAACTAAATCAGCACTTCTTGATGCTATTAATAATCCTCGTCCTATCGCGATGGATTTAGTGAACGCCCAGCAAGCTCGGCGTGCGCTGGATTATCTTGTGGGCTTTAATCTTTCACCGTTGTTATGGAAAAAGGTGCGTAGAGGTTTATCTGCAGGACGAGTTCAAAGTCCGGCGTTGCGTTTGATAGTTGAGCGTGAGGAGGAAATCGAGCGGTTTCTTCCACAAGAATATTGGCGGCTATTGGCACAATGCCAAATGATAGATGCGCCATTCAATGCACGTTTGACTCATTATGCGGGCGAAAAGCTTGAACAATTTACCGTGAATCATGGTGAGCTTGCTCATCAAATCAGGGATGTGTTGTTAAAAGAAGCCAATGGTGTTTTGGAAGTTATTAAACTTGAAAAAAAGCAGCGCAAACGAAATCCTGCCGCTCCTTTTATTACATCGACGTTACAGCAAGAAGCGGCTAGAAAACTTGGCTTTACCGCTAGAAAAACCATGATGATTGCCCAACAATTGTATGAAGGGATTGACATTGGCACCGGGACAATGGGGCTTATTTCCTATATGCGTACCGATTCGCATCACTTGGCCGCAGAAGCTTTGGACGAAATTAGAGCATATATTGTTGAGCGTTATGGTGACAATAATGTTGCAACTAAAATACGTGTTTTTAAAACAAAATCAAAAAATGCACAAGAAGCACATGAAGCAATTCGTCCAACATCTATCAAACGCACGCCTGAAATGGTTGAGCGATCCCTTACGCCTGATCAGTATAAACTTTATCACTTGGTATGGACTAGAACGCTCGCCTGTCAAATGGCAGAGGCACTCATTGATACAGTTGCCGTGGATCTTCAATGTGGGGCATCTGGTGTTTTTCGCGCCAATGGCTCAGTGATTGTGTTTCCAGGATTTCTCACTGTCTATGAAGAGGGTCGGGATGATACTAAGGACGATGAACAACAAGGTGTCTTATTACCTCCGATGGTGGTGGGTGATAAGGTAAAATTGCAAGATATCTTGGCAAGCCAGCATTTTACAGAGCCCCCGCCGCGTTATTCGGAGGCATCACTTGTAAAAGTGCTTGAGGAATTTGGTATTGGTCGGCCCTCTACCTATGCAGCTATCATTCATACGCTTCAGCAGCGTGAATATGTTATCGTTGATAAGAAACGTTTTTTCCCAACAGATGTTGGTCGAATCGTCAGTCATTTTTTAACGGATTATTTTAATCAATATGTTGATTATGAATTTACTGCAGATCTTGAAGATACTTTGGATGCAGTAGCTCGCGGTGAGAAGGAATGGGTGCCGGTTCTTGAATCGTTTTGGAGGCCTTTTATTGCTCAGGTAGAAACCATCGATGAACAAGTGCAACGAAAAGATGTGACTACCGAGATGTTGGATGAAAAGTGTCCAAAGTGTAGTAGTCCCTTGGCCATAAGGCTTGGGAAACGAGGACGTTTTATCGGTTGTACAGCTTATCCAGAGTGCGATTACACACAAGATTTGAGTACTGCAACTGGAGAAAAAACGGCGTCAGAAATTGTTGTTGGTCGTACGTGCCCTGAATGCCAAGGTAATTTAGAAATAAAAACTGGCCGTTACGGACGATTTATTGGGTGTGGAAATTATCCAGAGTGCAAATTTATTGAGCCTTTAGAGAAACCGATAGATACCTGTGTCATGTGTCCTATCTGCCACAATGCCTCGATATTAAAACGTAAATCCCGTAAGGGTAAGATTTTTTATTCTTGTGCGGGATACCCGAAATGTAATTATGCATTATGGAACGAGCCTATCGATAAACCTTGCCCGAAATGTTCTTGGCCTCTACTTACAATTAAAGAGACCAAGCGATCTGGTCGACAATTGATTTGCCCCCACGAGGGATGTGATTATTCTGTGAACGAAGATTAACTATTGACAGGATGAGCGTAGCAGTATAAAAATACTATATTATTTGTTTTTTACGAAGGAGCAACAACAATGTCAGAAAAAGTACGTGGTACAGTAAAGTGGTTTAATGAAGGAAAAGGTTTTGGTTTTATTGAGAGCAATGGCAAAGATTATTTTGTGCATTTTAGTGCTATTCAAGGCGCAGGCTTCAAAACATTACAAGAAGGTGCCGCTGTAATGTTTAAGGCAGGACAAGGGCAAAAAGGACCACAAGCGGAAGAAGTCGAAGTCGTCTAAATCTTATTCGTGTAGAGAGGAGTCAAATAGGTTCCTTTCTTATCACGAACTAAGTTGCCTGCTAAAATGCTTGAGCCATAGATGTTCATTTTGATTGCGTATGGCTCTAGTGTTCTCACATGTTTATTATTCTTGACTTATTCTATCTAATATTAAAGTTGTAGCTTGTTCAGCCGATTAATTATATATCGATACATCACTTCGGTTTGCTACATGGCTATCAAACAGCACCTTAAAATACGTTCGAATATTCTCAAAGGCCGCGTGACAAAATACGCAATGCTTGGTCTTGGTATTTCAATTTTTAGTATTTTGTTTGCATCCACCCTGGTGTCCTATCAGTTGACGGGATTTATTAATTTTGCAGGGGTTGTCATTGCTCAGAAGAGTAATCCTGCGATTTGGGCACTTGATTTGACGCCTTTTATGTTTGCCTACTGGGGTCAATCATTCTGTTATGAGTTGGCCACTACTATGGAAACATTGCTTGAGAATAAAACGCGTGACCTTATTAATACAAGCCGAGAGTTAGAGTTAAAACTGCAATACGAGACTAACCATGATCATTTGACAAATTTACCTAATCAACGATTGTTATCACAAAGAATTAATCAAGGCATCAAACAAGTTCGGGAGAATGAATCTTTGGCTGTGATCCTTTTACATATCAGGGGCTTTAAAGAGATAAATATTGAATATGGAACCTTCAGTGCGAATAGCCTGCTTGTCCAATTTGCTGAAAAATTAAAGAGTATTTTGCTCGAGCCTTATCTACTTCAGGCTTATATGGGTATGAATTTGGTCGCACGTATGCAAGGTGATGAGTTTGCAATCTTAATTCCAAGACTATTAAAAGAACATCATTTACATGACATGCTTACAAAAATTGCTAGCGCAACTTCCGTAAAGTTTATGATAGACGGCAATAGTGTTAACATTTCGACAGCAATAGGTGTTGCCTTGTATCCTCAACATGGAACAAATGATATTGACTTGATGTGTCGTGCAAGTAGTAGCGTATTTAGCGCAGAAAAAGAAGATAAGGCGTATGTCATTTTTCATGAAGGAATAAATAATAATAAACCAGCGAATGCCCTTCAGCAGAGTGAACTTGAAGATGCGCTTGCCAAAGGAAATTTAGCATTGTTGTTTCAGCCTGATGTGAACTTGAAAACGCAACAGATAGTTGGGGCAGAAGCTCATCTGAAATTTTTGGATCAAGACCAAGATGTGTTTGATGCTGATGTTTTGACTTCTCTTGTTGAAAGGACAAGCCTTTCAAAAAAAATAACGAATTTTATGCTTGAGAAAGCAATACAACAGCTGGCTATCTGGCATAAAAATAATCATCCATTGTATATTGTAGTTAATATTTACGATGCAACCGATGCAGAGTTACCTGGATTTATTGATAATTTACTAAAAGCTTCAGGGGTCTCGGCTGAGTTTTTGAAGTTAGAGCTTACGGAAAAAGCGTGTTTGAGTGATCAAACACAAACCATCGATGTTTTGGAAAATTTGGCAAAATTGGGTCTAAAACTTACCATTTGCGATTTTTGTAGTGGCTACTCATCTTTTATCTACCTAACCAATTTCCCAGTGAGTGAGATAAAAATTGACAAGTTTTTTGTTGCAAATATGATGCACGATGATAAAAAACAAAACATACTTCGTGCGGTACCTAAATTAGCGAAGGTTATGAAGTTGTTGGTCTATGCGGGAGGTATTTGTGATGGGGATATGGCAAAAATGTTAAAAGATATGGGTTATGTGTGTGGTCAAGGGCCTTATTTCTCAGCTCCAGTCAGCCCGGAAGAAATTTTAACAATGTCTTTTAAACAACAAGATCACAGTACAAAGGATGTGATATGAGTTGTTGTTCAAGTGATGCAACAATTCGAAGAGCTGCTTTGCCATCTCCGTAGGGGGAGATCCCTTTAGCTAAAGTTTGAAAGAATGAAGCATCGGTTATTAATTTGCTGACGCTATCAACGATGGAATCTACTCTTGTACCAATCAGTAAACCTAACCCTTGCGAAATAATGGCCCCTCGCTCCGTGATATCTCTTAGAATCAATATGGGTTTTCCTAGAGCAGCAGCTTCCTCTTGGATCCCGCCTGAGTCTGTTAACACAAAAAGAGAGCGTTGCATTAAATGTGCAAATTCATCATATTGCATAGGAGGCGTCAGATGGATTCTAGGCGTATTTGCGAGCATTGATGTAATATCTTTCTGGACGTTAGGATTGGGGTGTACTGGGATCACAAAATGTAGGTGAGAGAAGCGATGGGTTAAGGTAATCAGTGCTTGACAGATATTTTTTAAATTAGCACCAAAGTTTTCTCGTCGATGTGCTGTTACCAAAATGATATTTGATAAGTCGGATAGTATGTTTGATGGTTTATTGTCTAATACCCAATAGAGTGCATCAATGACTGGATTACCCGTAATGATAATATTGCTTGAGGCTATATTTTCTTTTAAAAGATGTGCTTTTTCTGTAGATGTTGGAGCAAAGTGCCAAGTTGCCAGGGGTGCTGTGAGTCTGCGATTAATTTCTTCAGGGAAAGGCTCGGCTTGATTGTAAGACCGCATACCTGCCTCAATGTGCCCAAAGGGAATTTTATTGTAAAAAGCAGCAAGTGCACTTACGAATACTGTGGTTGTATCTCCTGTCGCGAGGAGCGCATCAATAGGGTTTTTTCTAAATAATAGGTCAAGTTTATGACATAATTGCCCGGTGAGCTCGCCAAGAGACTGGTCAATAGTCATGCAATTAAGATCGACATCAGGTGTTAAATCAAATACCTTGAGCATGTCATCAAGTAGTCTTCGATGTTGTGCAGTATTAATTAACAATATGTTTGCCCAGGGGCATTGGCGTAGTTGAAATACCACGGGTGCCATTTTAATTACTTCAGGCCTTGTTCCTACGACGCAACCGATGGTGTATTTGCTATTCATGAGCATTGATTCATTCCTTATCCATTAGAAAAATATCATATAGCAAATCCTTAAGTTGCATCCAATTATTCGTTGGTATTTTAGTGGACTAATACACTACTTCCTGAAAGAATAGCGAAAAACTGTCGCTACACTCATATTAATTCGCCACTCTTATGCTAAAAAAACGGATTTTGCTGGCCCTTATGATTTTGTTGCTACTTTTGGCAGCATTGGTCTTTTCGGCTATCAAAGCTGCTAAAACGTTGCGTCGTGATCCTAGTGTATTAATGAATCGGTACTATCATTTAAAACAAACTCATCCTAATGCTGCTAAACAAGCGCTGTTACTTATTCTTAAGCAAGATCGCAATTATTTACCAGCACAAAGAGAGTACCAGCAATGGTTGATTACTAAAATAAATAATGAGGTAGCAGTGGGCGTTAATTCGCTGAAAGCGACCTCAGTTCCTATCAAGTTAGTTGCGACTACAATTGAGGCTGTAAAATCAAAAGTTTTGAGGCTAGAATCATTCCCCCCCCGAAAACTTCGACAGCGTTTTCGGAATAACCCGCCAAAGGATCATATTTTCGCATTGAAAGAGGTGGGGTTTGACGCAATTGCAAAAGGAAATATTAACGATGCTATCTGCTATTTTTCAAAAGCCTATGAAAAGACCAAGGATCCAGCACTGGCATTGCAACTAGCCTACTTGTATGACGGCACTCGAGATAAACGTGATAGCTATCGATATTTTAACTTGGCGAGAAAGAGCTTAGATAAGAACATTTCACACACGGCAGAGAATGCTATGACGAGCCTTGCTGGTCAGCAGACCAAGGCGCTGCGGGAGCCATATTTTTCAGAAATTTATTTTAACCCATTTACGGAAAGTCGTTTTGGGTTGACTGTGCGACCGTTTAATTCTCGATTGGGCTTAGAGCAGGCCAATGACTTCCAGACCAAAGAATATGTCTTTTTTAGACGAACTCAAGATAATCGTTCACGAAATTTAGGCGAATTGTCACAACTCTATGAGGATAATGTACAAATCACCGGTGTGGGTGGACAATTCACCCCGTTTAAACGGATACCTCTGGTTGGGTTTTTAGAGTTGGGTACTGCATATGATATTGTCTATCAGAATCGAAAGCGGTGGCGAGGAGATGCTCGTGCGGGTGCGATGTATTATCGTGAGTTTGGCACAAGGCCTCAATTTTTTGATGCGCCGACATTCAGTGTTAATTACTATAGCGATCTATACGCTGATCTCACTTATTTTTCGCGCTACAACAATAATGTGATTGGTCTCATCAGAACCCGTCAAGGCATCCGCTTATTTCAATATCATGCCAGCATGTTGAATATTTATGTTACAGGTAGAGTTGCTTTTGATACTAAGCGTGAATTTTATAATAATTTTGCTGAAGTTGGTCCAGGCATTGCTTTTGTACCCTCAAACCGATTTAACTTCCAATTGCGGTTTGAGAGTATTAAAGGTGTTTATTTACCAGCCGGTGCAGTTGTAAATCCTTATCCAAAGTACTACACCAACCAAGTTGTTCAAATGTTGATGTATATAAAATTTTAGGATGGTTATGTATAACGAAATTTTGCTCGTTGTCTTTTTTTTAATGTGGTATTTATTAGTAATTCTCGCATTAATCTATATTATTTCAGGTTTAGATGATCTATTTTTTGATGGTTATTATTGGACACGTTTCGTCTGGCGGAAATGGAAAACGCGACATTTTGAACCACTGACCTATCAAAAACTTGCAAATATTGAAGAGCAATGGATTGCAGTATTGATTCCTTGTTGGCATGAAGCAAATGTCATTAGAACAATGCTTCAGCATAATAGTTACTCGGTCGATTACAACAACTACTATTTTTTCGTGGGTGTTTATCCCAATGATCCTGAAACAACGGCTGAAGTTGAAGGTGTGGCCGAGCAGAATGAGCGTATACAATGTGTTGTAGGTAAGATCCCTGGCCCAACTGGGAAAGCGGCTAATCTTAATACGATTTATCAAGCAATCAAGGCATTTGAAAAAGAGAAACAATTTCAATTCAATATCTTTGTACTTCATGACTCAGAAGACATTATTCATCCATTGTCTTTCAAGTTGTATAACTATCTTATTCCTAGAAAAGACATGATCCAAATTCCAATTTTTCCTTTGCCAGTTAATTTTTGGAATTTTACCCATTGGCTTTATGCAGATGAGTTTGCTGAAAATCACACCAAGAATATTGTTGTACGAGAAGCAATCAAAGCACATGTGCCTTCTGCGGGTGTGGGCACAGCATTTTATAGAAATGCCCTCATGAGGATTGAGTTTCCTTCGACGGGCTTGCCTTTCTGCACCGACTCATTAACAGAGGATTATCGTACTTCGCTTGCTATTCGTGTTCAAAAGCTAAAACAAATTTTTGTAACACAATATATTACCCGCATGCGGTGGAAACGGCGTTTTATTTTTTTTGGCGCGTACGTGCAAAAACCTGTAAAGGAAATTGTTGCTGTGAGGGCGTTATTTCCTAAAACTTATAAGAAAGCAATACGTCAAAAAGCCCGCTGGATCATTGGCATTGTGTTTCAGGAGTGGAGAGATGGTGTTTGGCCTAAAGAATGGCGAATAAGATATACATTGGCACACGATAGAAAATCGTTTATTACCCATTTTATCAATGGGCTAGGGTATTTGATGTTTATTTTTTGGGTTGTGTACTCGGTCTATACCTACGCATACCCTGAGTACCCCGTGATTCAAGAGTTATTTAGTTTATACCCATTTGCATGGAGTGTGGTGGTGGTAGCGTCTTCTTTGATGTGTGAGCGGTTAATCCAGCGTACGATTGCCACCTATCGAATTTATGGATTACTACCAGCGTGCTTTGTTGCCCCACGAGCTCTTTATGGGAATATCCTCAACCTACATGCCCTGATCAGGGCTTATCGGATTTATTTTAGGAATGCCAAAAGCAACGAAGCTCATAAAATTCCGGTTTGGGATAAAACAGAGCATAGTTTTCCTGGTACGCATGTGTTGGTGCCTTACCGAAAAAGATTAGGTGATTTATTGTTGGAAGCACAAGTGATCACGAAAGAGCGCTTACAACAAGCGATTGTTGAGCAAGAAAAAACCTCAGAGCAGCTAGGAAAAATTCTCTGTCGTATGAAGCTCATCTCTGAATCAGAACTGAGGGAGTTTATCGCCAAACAATATGGGTTATCCATTTATTCTCTGAGTGAACATCATAATGCCCAAACACAATGCTTGCCATTAATGCAGAAGCGTATTGGAAAGTGGTTAGCAAAGCACGGGGTAGTTCCTGTTGCGGTTAGAGACAATAGGGTAACACTTGCGATTGTTGATCCAACCAACGAACATTTACTCAGAAAAATCATTAGTAAGCTTAAGCGTTATCAAGTTCAATTTATGTTAGTTGGAACTTAGGGGGTATTAACGATTGCCCTCTAATAAGAGTCTATCATGCTCTGGGTTAAATCGACCGAAGTATTCTCGGGAAATATGTTGGGTTGATGAAGTGGGGGAGCGGTTACACGCACTTCTCGAGGCTCCATAATGGCCACATCTTGAACGCCACATGCACTGATAAGACAGGTTAACAAAAGTGTGACCCTTTTCATGCTGAGATTTATTCCTGTGCTTGTAAATGATTAAGACCATTCACTATACTGATCTTCTTTTCTGTTGGTCAAGCAATCTCATGATGGATGATACAGGATGTTCATATGTTAGATAGAGCTTCAGTGATTGATGCGCAATTTATCAAAAGAGTTGGTAAGGCGCATTTTCCTATCTCAAGAAGTACTACAACTCCGATAATGGCTCAACTTGTTAAAACAATGGCTATTGCTTGTTTTGATTCGCAGATTAAATCACGCATGATTGATATTAAAGCACGTCAACTTAAAGAGGAGGGATGCTCTTTTTACACGATTGGTAGTAGTGGTCATGAAGGGAATGCAGTATTTGGGGCATTGTTTAAGACCACAGATATGGCGTTTTTACATTACCGAAGTGGTGGTTTTTACCTGCAAAGGGCAAAGTTTAAACCTGATATTGATGGAATAACAGATATCTTGTTATCCCTTATGGCAGCAAAAGATGATCCCATCTCAGGTGGACGACACAAAGTGTTTGGCCGCCTAGAGCTTTCTATACCACCTCAAACCTCAACCATTGCTTCTCATCTCCCCAAGGCATTGGGTGCTGCATTATCTATTACTCGCGCAAAAGAACTTATGATTAACAGTGTGTTGCCACAAGATGCGGTGATTCTCTGCTCATTTGGTGATGCTTCCATCAACCATGCTTCGGCGCAAGTTACGCTCAATACCTGTTCTTGGATTGCTGAGCAGCAGTACCCATTGCCCTTGGTGTTGCTATGTGAAGATAATGGTTTTGGCATATCGGTTGCAACGCCCAAAGGCTGGATTGAGCAATCCGTGAAGCATCGACCGCATATTTACTATATTGACTGTGATGGTTTGAATATGGCCGATTGTTATGCCAAAGGAACCTTGGCAATTAATATTGCGCGTTATAAAAAACAGGTGGTGTTTTTGCATATGCGATGTGTACGGTTATTGGGGCATGCGGGATCTGATATTGAATCACAATATTTAAGTCAAGATGTGATTGAGAAAACAGAAGCAGATGATCCTTTGTTACATAGCGCAGCAATGATTTATCGTGAGGGCTGGATGAGTTTGCAAGCGATTCTAGATTTATATGAAAAGAATCGTGCGCTGATAGATACAAAAGTGAAGGATTTAATTAATACAGCAAGGCTTGGCTCTAAAGAGGAGGTGATGGCGTCTTTATTACCTAAGTTGAAAGGCGTTAGCAGAGCGAACTTGCCAAATGATGCGCTACGCATAAAGACGTTTGGCTTGATTTTTGAACAATTGTCGGTGCCAAGGAATATGTGTCAGCTCATCAATTTTGCCTTGACCGATCTACTTTTAGAATATCCCAATGCTTTGATTTTTGGCGAGGATGTTGGCAAAAAAGGAGGCGTATATCGGGTGACTGCCGACTTACAAAAGCGCTTTGGACCGCGGAGAGTGTTTAATACTTTACTTGATGAAACAACTATTTTGGGGACAGCTATTGGTATGGCTCATAATGGGTTTTTGCCTATCCCTGAGATTCAGTTTTTGGCCTATTTACATAATGCTGAAGATCAATTGCGAGGAGAAGCTGCAACGCTCTCTTTTTTTTCCAATGGTCAGTATCAAAATCCAATGGTGGTGAGGATTGCAGGGTTTGGATATCAAAAAGGGTTTGGCGGGCATTTTCATAATGATAATTCCATCGCGGTTTTACGCGATTTGCCTGGTGTTGTTGTGGCGTGTCCTTCAAATGGGTCCGATGCAGCAAAGCTTTTGCGAAGTTGTGTGTCGCTTGCTTTAAAAGAAGGTCGGGTGGTTGTTTTTATCGAACCAATTGCATTATATATGACTAAGGATTTGCATGAGCCAGGAGATAATGGCTGGCTTTTTCAATATCCAGGTCAAGATGAGATGATTCATTCCTTTGAAGTCAGCGCGCATGGGCAGGGTGATACGGTGATTTTGACCTATGCAAATGGGTATTATCTTTCGAGACAGGCGCAGAAAATATTGCTTGACAACCACAATATTGCAGTCAAGGTGGTTGATTTACATTGGTTAAGTCCACTGCCAATCGTGGCTATTTTACGCGAAGTACAGAAGGCCAAGCGTATTTTGATTGTTGATGAAGGGCGCAAAAGTGGATCAGTAAGTGAGGGGCTAATGAGCTTGTTGGTTGAGTCACTGCCGAAGCGCTTACCTATCAAAAGATTGACTGGGGAAGATTGTTTTATTCCCCTTGGTACTGCTTGGCAATACCTTTTACCAAGCAGGGAAAGCATCGTTGATGCTGTGCTATTGATGCATAAGGAGAATAGCCGTGGACGATCTACTGTTTCTTGATGAAGAGCTTCACGATGATGAGCGCATGATTCGTGAAAGTGTGCAACGATTTGTAAGTCATGATGTACTTCCTGTTATAGGTGAGGCTTTTGAGCAGGCTGTATTTCCTAAGGAATTTATCAAAAAAACGGCAGATATGGGTTTGTTGGGGTTGACCTTACCTGAGTGTTATGGAGGTGCTGGGGCTTCTTATGTTGCTTATGGATTGGTGTGTCAGGAGTTAGAACGAGGGGATAGTGGGTTAAGAAGCTTTGTATCAGTTCAGAGCTCTTTGTGTATGTATCCTATTTTTCAATATGGAACTGAAGAACAAAAAGAGCGGTTTTTGACAAAAATGGCTAAAGGAGAACTGATTGGCTGTTTCGGATTATCGGAGTCTGACTCAGGGTCTGATCCTGCGAGCATGCGTTCGGTGGCTAAAAAAGTTGCTGGCGGATGGCGTTTAAATGGATCCAAAATGTGGATAACCAATGCTGTTATTGCAGATCTCGCTATCGTTTGGGCCAAAACGGATGAAGGCATTCGTGGTTTTATAGTTGAAAAGGCGTTCAAAGGGTTTAGTTGTGGTGAGATAAAAATGAAAATGTCTTTGCGAGCTTCTACTACAGGCGAGCTTGCATTTAATGATGTGTTTATACCGGATGAGAATTTGCTACCAGGGACCTCTAAGGGATTGGGTGCGGCTTTGGCCTGTTTGAATCAGGCACGCTATGGAATCGCTTGGGGTGTGATGGGTGCAGCTATGGCGTGTTTTGATATAGTTAGAGAATATTTATTAGGTAGAAAGCAATTTGAAAAGCCTCTTGCAGCATTTCAATTGATACAAAAAGATCTGGCTTTGATGTATACCGAAATTGTAAAAGCGCAGTGTTTGAATCTTAAACTAGGTCAATTAAAAGACGATGGCCGTGAAATCCCTGCCATGGTATCGCTTGCCAAGGGGAATGCGTGTCGAGAGGCACTCAATATTGCTCGCACTTGCCGCAATTTATTGGGTGCTAATGGTATTAGTCTTGAATATCACGTGATTCGCCATATGTTGAATCTAGAGTCAGTATTCACCTATGAAGGGACTGACAATGTTCACACCTTGGTGCTCGGGAGGTATATCACAGGGATCAGTGCTTTTGAATAGGTGGTGTGCGCGTTAACTCATGCCCTGATGAAATTTGCGCTCTGCCTCCTCATCACCCCATTGGCCTAGAAGGCGTAGTTACCTAACAGGTTTGTGCAGAGCCTATCTTATCAGTTCGTTGTCATGACATGGGTTTATCCTTCGCAAATTCTGATAACTCTTTTTTCAGTTAACCATTAAGTACTTTCATTAAGCAGCTTCTTTATAATCTGATTTTTTATCAGTTCGCATTAAGACTGATCGAGCACCGTGAATCAGAAGCGTTCGAAGATAACCATCTCCTCGCTTCTTCTCGATTTTTTATATCGCCAACGTATCGTTTCCAAGTAAGCTTTTTTCTGCTCGAGACGCATCATGTCCAGTAACCTCTTCGGTTACCTTTAATATGAGTCAACGAATATTTTTTTACCGACCTTCGGTTACATGTAATATGAATCAATTCGTGTGGTTCTTTCTAGTTGTCATTTATGCGGGGAGGCGCTATTATTCACCTTCAATCGGGGCGTAGCGCAGCCTGGTAGCGTACTAGCATGGGGTGCTAGTGGTCGAAGGTTCAAATCCTTCCGTCCCGACCATATACAGAAAGGGTTTTTTCAAATTAAACTTTCCATAAGAAATATACTAGGTGTACTTCTGGGTGTACTTTAAGAGTATGGATTATCTCTGTTTGCGATCTCTATATTAAATAGACCAAGTAGTTGAATAGGGAAGTTAGAGTCAGGTTCTCTCACGAAATAAAAAAAGCCCCAGTAACGGGGCTTAGAAACGCGAAAAAACGGCTCTTTCCCATTTACGGGGGCACTTTCTCAAGCACATAGAACTCTAACCCTAATTCTGTAATTTTCAAAGTTTCTAAAGCCATAAGCTCTTCGTTGAATCAACTTCATCTTGCGATGAAACCCT
>JBIIJL010000064.1:0-11833 GCA_044233795.1 Legionella sp.
TATCGATTTTGCCTTTTTTATCTTCTCATCATCTTGGATCGTTTTTTTAAACTCATAAATCGTCAACCCAATGCCGATAGTTACCATAATAAAAGTAAAAATGGCGATTTCTAATAAAATATCTTCAACCATTATATTTTTCCTTTTTAATCATCTCAATGAATCCGAGAAGCTTAAAATAAATGGCAAATCCTAATATGGAGGGAACCCATATCGCAGTAAAGATACCCTCTTCATGATGTCCACTAAACCATAGATAGGCGGAAACAACAAATGACATTGTGAGTGCTAATAAAATAAATATATCCGATAATTTAAACATCCCTACTCCTTATACGCTCCAAAATGCCCACGCTGCAAATAAATACAAAAAAACCGTCAATTGGGCGATGAACTTGATAAACGATTCGTTAAATATATAACTATCCATTACCGGAGCAATATTCAACATCATCAGCATAAGATAAATTGAAAGAATGATAGCCAATACCGCAGAAATTGCTCCTGTAAGTGCCCTCATAGATATACTCTAAATGTTATGTTATTCATAATAATGACTTTCTCAAAAATTGTAAGCGCCATGGCGCCATAGAGCAATAGCGCAATCATTTAAAAATGAATTGCCTTTCGCCAAGATTTTTAATTAATTTTAAGTACTAGGCTTTTTTGAGCATAATACAGCACTTAATTATTGACCTAATCAAAGTTCAAGGCTAGATATTAGCGCCAAAGATTAAAGTAAATCAACACAATACTATTTGTTTGATGGGCTCACTCAAGATATCTGATTCTTAAGTGCCTGCAACAAAGCGTTACACGACTCTATCAGGAGCAAAGTCTATAAAAATCTTACCAACATGGAAGAATTAGGGGTTGTTGAAAAGAAAAATACAATCTCTTCAATGCAGTTCAATTAACTATAAGATTAGTAACTTACGGCAAAGTCCGAAGACATTTTTTAAAGACCTGGCAGGGTAGGGGTATGGTTTGGATTCATTGCTCTTTTTGTTTCTTAGTTTTGATCTAAACATCCGGACGTCATATTAGGCGTGATACAATTAATTCGTCTTTAATGCATCATGTAATAATTTAAATTCCACATAATCCATAAGGATCCGCAAATAATAGATGTTAAAATCACGCCGGTGAAAAGAAAAGTCATGATATTCGTTCTTCCTTGTGGTGTTTGCGCGGTCAGACGAAGAAAAAAAATCACCTGTACTAAAAATTGAATGCACGCTGAGGAAAAAATGAGTACCAATACTTCAAGTTTAGAAAACCTTTGGGACATTATCGACCAAAAAGAAAATAATGTCAGTAAAGAGCAACTTATAAAACCCACTAAATACAGTCCTGTTTTTTTTTGGCCTGTGCCATAATCAGGCTCGTTCACTCCATGATGTTCCATGCTAAATAGCCCCCATCAGGTATACAATAGTAAATACAAAAATCCAGACAATGTCTAAAAAATTCCAAAACAATCCCAAATAGGTCAGGCGACGACGCTTAACTTGATTTAACTTAATTAAAGGAAGTTGGATAATCATCAATAAAATCCACAACAAGCCAAAACTAACATGCAATCCATGAGTACCCACTAAAGTGAAAAATGAAGAAATAGCACCACTCACATCCCATCGGAAACCTTTATTGGCCATATGAATAAATTCAGTGACTTCCATTGCGATAAAACCAGCACCAAGCAAGAGAGTAATACTTAGCCATAGCTGAACTTTGCCTAGTTTATCCTTATACAAATTTAAAATAGCGAAGCAAAAAGTAAGGTTAGATACTAGCAAAAGAAATGTTTCAATGAGTACATCGTGTAAGTTAATATAATTTTTAAGCGCAGGCCCTGGATGGCCTGGGTTATTCAATACTAAAAAGGTTGCAAATAAACAGCCAAATAAAATGCAATCGGTCAGTATATACATCCAAAAACCAAAAACGTCCGCTGAATCACTGTCATAATCATGAGCCGCAGTGAGGATGCCTTCATTTTGCATTACACAAGCTCCCTAAAGTGAGCTAATTCAGTTCTTTTGACTGTTTCAGCATCGATATAATAATCAACGTCATTTGAAAACGTCCGTGCAATCGCGGTGAAGATAGCTCCAAGTAATCCAATAATTCCAGGGATAAGCATGTGCCAAACTAACGCAAATCCCGCGAGGCCTGAAAAAAGTGCAATAATAAATCCTGCCGAGGTGTTTTTTGGCATATGAATTGGGTCGTAATGGATGTCTTTAGGATGGATGTGACCTTCTGCCCTGTGATGTTCCTTGTCCACCCAAAATTGGTCGAGTGCTTCTACTGTGGGTAATTTAGCAAAATTATAAAAAGGAGCTGGTGATGCAACCGACCACTCCAATGTACGACCATTCCAGGGGTCACCTGTCCGGTCATGAAGAATATGGCGGTTTTTTATGCTTACAATTAACTGAATAACCTGAAAAATAATACCAACCAAAATCAATAAGGCTCCCATCGCGGCAAAAATCAAATAGGGTTGATACATGGTGTTCGCATAATGATTGGTTCGACGCACAAATCCATCAAGGCCCAAGACATACAATGGCATGAAAGCACAATAAAATCCGGCAACCCAACAATAAAAAGCTCGTTTACCCCAGGTTTCATCCAAACAAAAACCGAAAGCTTTTGGAAACCAGTAGGTTATCCCAGCAAATGCTCCAAATAGTACACCACCAATAATCACATTATGAAAGTGCGCCACTAAAAATAAGCTGTTATGAACTTGAAAATCAACTGGAGGGACTGCCATCATTACACCGGTCATCCCACCTATTGCAAAAGTGGTAAAAAAGGCCGTTACCCAAAGCATGGGGGTTGCCATGATAATTCGGCCCTTAAACATAGTAAACAACCAGTTAAATACTTTAACTCCTGTAGGAATAGCAATAATCATAGTCGCGATTCCAAAAAAGGAATTAACATCTGCTCCGGCGCCCATTGTAAAAAAATGGTGAAGCCACACAACGAAGGATAAAAACGTTATCATTGCGATGGCCCATACCATAGTGGTGTAACCAAATAATTTTTTCTGACTGAACGTTGCCACCACCTCAGAAAAAATACCGAACACTGGCAAAATTAAGATATAAACCTCTGGGTGACCCCATATCCAGATTAAATTAATATACATCATGCTGTTTCCACCTGCGAAATCAGTAAAGAAATGCATATCGAGCATGCGATCTAGCGATAAAAGAGCAAGCGTTACCGTTAATACAGGAAAAGCAAGAGCAACTAAAATCATGGCACATAAAGCAGACCAAACAAAAACAGGCATTTTCATTAACGTCATGCCTTTACAACGCATTTTCAAAATAGTCGCAATAAAATTAATTCCTGCAAGCAAGGTCCCAATGCCTGAAATTTGTAAGGACCAGATATAGTAATCAACACCCACGTCAGGACTGTAATACAACTCAGCTAAGGGAGGATAAGCAAGCCAACCCGTAGATGCAAATTGCCCTACCACCAGTGAAATATTGCACAACATTGCCCCGACAAAGGTCAACCAAAAACTAAGTGAATTTAAATAGGGATAAGCCACATCACGTGCGCCAATTTGTAAAGGGACTATCATATTAAGTAAGGCAAAAATAAGCGGCATAGCAACAAAGAAAATCATAATAACGCCATGTGCGGTAAAAATCTGGTCGTAATGATCTGGAGGTAAAAATCCCACGGCACCCCCCGCGGCAACTGCTTGTTGAGCGCGCATTAAAAGTGCATCTGAAAAGCCGCGTAGCAGCATTACAAATGCTAAAATTAAATACATAATCCCAATTTTTTTATGATCTACTGAAGTCACCCATTCGTTCCAAATATAGGACCATTTTTTAAATATCGTTAATAAGGTCAGAACCCCTACAAATCCGAGTACCATAAACACCCCTGCCCCCATAGCAAAAGGATTATGAAAAGGTATAGCATCCAGGGTCAATTTACCGAGTAATAAATTTTGAAACATAACTATTCCTTATGGAATTTAATAGTATTTTCACGTGGGTGCGCCGGACCTATACTTGCCATATAAGTCATTATTACCTTATTAAATAGATCATTTTGCAAACCCGAGAAAAGTTTTGGCTTATCAGCAATCGAGGGATATAACAACTGATTGTAAGCAGCATCTGTTAACCCATTAGGCGATTTTTTTACTTCTGTGAACCATTGTTGTAGTGCTTGAGGATTAACAACATGTACTTCAAAATGCATATCTGAAAATCCATCTCCATTATACTGAGTGTTTAAACCATCATAAACGCCAGGTTCATTAGCTAAAAGATGAAGACGTGTACGCATTCCAGCCATGGCATAAATCTGGCTGCCTAACTGTGGAATAAAGAAGGCACTCATTGGGACATTATCTGTTGTTATCCAATACTCAACCTGCTGGCCTAATGGAATTTCAAGATAATTCACAGTTGCAATATTTTGTTCTGGATAAATAAATAGCCATTTCCAGGGTAAAGCTATCACTTGAATTAACATGGGTTTTTGATCCTGCGTACCAATTTGCCGATAGGGGTCTAACTCATGAGTCTTTTTCCACGTCATGATCCCTAAGATCAATATAATCACACAGGGAATACCCCACCATAATACTTCCAAATAAAGACTATGACCCCAATTCGGCTTATAATCCCTGGTACGGTGTGACACTTGATAATGATAAACAAAGGTAATACTCATGATGATGACGGGTAAAACCACAATCAACATTAAAGCCAACGTATCAAAAAACAACTTACGTTGCTCGTAGGCAATAATACCCTTAGGATTAAGCATACCAATGAAGTGCTCTTTACAACCACTTAATGAAAGGAGGATTAGAGAGCCGAAGATGATGAATACAATTTTTAAAAGCCAGCGAAAGGCATTAATATTAATTAAAGCAGTTCGCGTCCTTGCGATCATAAACGCTCCTGTTTGCCATACTTTCTTAGATTTCAATATGATGATACGATTTAACATAAAATACAAAGAATTTATTGGAATAAACTTTTAATTACTATGGATTGGTACTATGACCTATATAATATTTGCTCGTTGGTTTGGCTTGGTATCAGTAATACTTTCTTTAGGTATTTTATTTAATCTAGAGGATGCTCGCGATATGGCGAAACACATGGTGAAATCAGATTCGGGCTACATCATGGGTGGAGTACTTCCCACTATTTTCGGCAGTTTATCTTTAATGTTCGCTAATAGTGTAGAGTTGGGGTGGACCTTAATCATCACTTTAATTGGAGCAAGTATGTTGTTGATTGGGATCTTCCGAGTCATTTTTGTTAAGCAATGGAAGGCGCTTCTTTCTCAATACATACAAGAAATCCCTTTTTTGTTTAGTTTATTTGGATTGATGTTCGGTGTAATACTGATCTATGTTGGTTTTATTGCAAATTCATTTGCATTTTAGAGCACTTAGGGTTGGGCAAAGGTCCTAGAGACTGAGTATTGCTGAGTAGGGTTGTTGAGGTAATCAAAGTGATAGCTGTCATAAATATCAGATAATAAGCCGGTGTGACAAGGTCTACTTTTTTCTGTCAGTAAAGTAACAACGGGAGTATTCCCTCTCAATAACCGGACCATCTAGTCATAACTAAGAACTAGTAATAATACTAGGAGTATGACTATGATCAACGAAGTAGAAGTGGCTGAAATCATGAATGAGAAAAATATTTTGGTCGCGCGGGTCCTCACTTATACAGGGATTATACCTTTTTTGTTTTTGGGGATGGCGGTTGCTTTACACACTAGCGGTTTAGATTATAGTTTGGTTTTATTTGCATACGGAGCTGTCATCATATCATTTCTTTGCGGAATCCATTGGGCGGTATTCCTATTTTTTTCGCAAAATTGTTCACGCAATCTATTGTTTCACAGCAACGCGATAAGCCTCCTGGGGTGGGTATCTGTACTACCGGCTATGTCTTATTTAACTTTCGCACTTCAGATTTTATGTTTTCTATATCTGGTTATTCTTGATCTGGAACTTTATCGCAACAAAGTTATTCCATTATGGTTTTTTCACTTGCGTCTTAACGCGACGATAGTTGTTATTTTGCTGCTTTTCATTACAGCCTGCTACTCCTGATATTTCATATACCCATCATGGGTTCGGTTGATATAGATTATCTTGAAGAGCCATGAAACTAACGTCTATATATTTTTTGTGACACGGGCTTTAATGCTCTCAAACTTATTTAGTTAAGTTGCAAACTCCTCTAAGGGCCAGCTCATGTGCATTAAGCCACGTATCTTCTATGCGAGACCTGTGAATTTTAACAGTTGATTACGGCAAAGAAGTATCCAAGGAACAAAGGCAATGTGGAAAGATAAATCTATCCGAGCTTGCAATGCTTTGTTATCAAAAAATACTGTCAATACGATACATACCAGGGATCTTGAAAGACAAAAATAAGAGGTAATGATGGTTTGCAGTCTACTTAAAAAAATTAATTCTTAGAGGCCTCATTCAAGCTGCCTAGCTAAGTTAAATCCCGAGGTTTAACACATTCGGGCAGTATTTTTCACGTTTAGTGTTCACTAAAATATTTGGTTTATGAACCATGCCGAAAGAGTTACCGAACCCATTTATACAGCAACGCTACCAGAAGCGCCTACTTCTCGTTGTATGGCAATCCAAGCTTTTGTTTGGTTATCTATCTTCAAAGGGAGTACACGCCAGTTCATGATGAAAGGAGTGCCATCTTTTCTATAATTAATTGCCTCTCCTTCAAAGGAAGAATCATTTTTTAAGGAATCAGTTAAGTTAGCAATAACGTGTCTATCGGTAGCTGAACCTTGCAATATTTTGGGCGTTTTTCCTATTACTTCCGAAGATTCATATCCAGTCAGCCTGCTGAATGCTTGATTCACATAAATGATCAATGTGTCTTCAGTACAATCAGTGATTATGATGGAGTCGTAACTATTTTCTAACAATACTTTAAGGAAACTCAGGCTGAACTGCTCATTATTTAAAATTTCTTCTAAGGAAAGTTTCATTGGATTCATGCCTCTATTTTTCTCAAAGCTAAATGTGACAGCTTATTTTCTGATTGTCAAACAGCTCTGGAGCGTAGCCTAGCGGACTTGATTGTTTACTGAGGTTTAAACGTATCAATATGATTGCTAGCATGTAGAGAGCTTACCAAAAAAGCATATCCTATGCTTTTTTGCAGAAAATGAAGTGCGTTTTTAATATTCTGAGTTACGCCTTTATTTGCACGGAATATGCGATAAATGCCATGGAGCAATACAAGTAACCCCTATGAATGGCGCTCTAAATGAGCGCCATCTTTAATGAGTTACTATTTAGGTAGCAATACTTGATTCACAACATGAATAACACCGTTTGAAGCCTTGACATCGGCTTTTACAACTTCAGCATTATTGACATATACTTTTCCATCTTTAACAGTAATATCGATATCCTGCCCACTAAGTGTTTTAACCATACCTGGTTTGATTTTATCAGAGGTAATGTCTCCGCTAACCACATGATAGAGCAATACAGCTTTTAATTTTTCGGGATTGGCTAGAAGAGCTTCTAGATCGGCCTTAGGAAGAGATGCAAATGCCTCATTAGTTGGGGCAAAAACTGTAAAAGGACCAGCGCCTTCTAAAGCTTTAACTAGATCAGCTTTCTTCAATAAAGAAACAAGGGTTGAAACGTCCTTGTTGCCCACGGCGATGTCAACAACATTAGTACCTGCATTTGCCACCAAGCTAAATAAGGAAACCATAGCCACTAAAAATAATTTTCTAAAAGAGTTCATTTTACTATCCTTATAATTAAAACAATTTTAATAACTTACGGTTGTAATAATAGGCTAGTGGTGAGCTTTATGCAATTGTTACAACCCCAGTTAAATTATTTTTTAACCCATCGAGGAGCAGTTTGCTATAATAGTTTTATACAACTAGAATATGGGATAAATTTTTTTGATAACTGTTTTTTATGATGGTAAATGCAGTCTATGCAGCAAAGAGATTGCTTACTATAAAAAAATTGCACCTTCTGATAAATTTACATGGTGCGATATTACTTTAGATTCGAATCCTTTAACTCAAAGAGGATTTACCCTTAGAAACGGATTAATGTTTTTTCATGTTGAAGATGAAAATGGGATCATGCACACATCCCTCGATGCATTTATTATTGTTTGGAAGGAATTACGAGGTTGGCGTTATCTTGCTAAAATTGTATCTCTACCTGTTTTAAAACCTATCATGAATCGAGTTTATAAAATTTTTGCCATATATCGGTTTAAAAACAATGGCTACTGTAAGGTTGACTTTAAATGAAAAAAGAGCACGATTCAGACACCGATTTTTGCAGTAAATGTGGACATCAATCAATTGTTTTTTCAACCCCGTACAATGACACAAAGGTTAGAAAAGTTTGTAATTACTGTCAAACTGTTCATTACGAAAATCCCAAAATTGTTATTGGTGCAGTGACAACGTTTGAAGATAAATTTCTATTATGCAAGCGTGCTATTGAACCGCAGTTGGGTTTATGGACTTATCCTGCTGGCTTTCTAGAAAATGGTGAGTCTTTAGAGGAAGGTGCGCAGCGAGAGGCTTATGAAGAAGCCTTTGTCGAAATAGATATTTCTCATCTTATTGGAACTTACTCTTTGACAGGCATTAATCAAATTCATATTATTTATGCTGCCACTATGTCAAAGCCAGAATTTAAAAATAGTGTTGAGAGTAGTGAGGTACTTTTGTTTAAGAAGGACAATATACCTTGGGAACAGTTGGCATTTCCAGTCATTAGATGGGCTTTAAATGCTTTTTTAACCAATCAGCCAGGCACAATTGATAGAAAAGCCACTAGTAAAACGCTTCATGAATCGTGGCATTTGTGATTCTAATGAGTGCTGTATCATTTTATTCTTTTTTACCCTATGGTTTTGAATTTGTACGTATCCCATCTGAAAAAGCTGTTGAATCACATTTAAAAAATTAACATGTCCAAAATTGGTTTTGAAACAAAGCCCAACTCTCAGAGCCTAGAAGATTAACGCTGCATGACTGTAACTTTTTATGCAGGTTTGTTGTAAGATAGCACTATTGTCAGTCTTTGTTATCGGTTAATAGGATTAATTAATTGTCAATACTTAGGCTTATTCTTGCCGACCAGCTTAGCGAATCGCTCGCAAGCTTAAAGGAAGTAGATAAACAAAGTGATGTAATTTTTTTCTGTGAGGTGATGACAGAAGCCACTTACGTCCCGCACCACCCCCAAAAAATTGCTTTTTTATTTGCCGCTATGCGCCACTTTGCCGAGACGCTGCAAGAGCAAGGTTTTAAAGTGCGATACATTACATTAGATGATCCGGCCAATACCGGAAGTTTTAATGGTGAAATCGCCCGTGCGGCCAATGAGCTCAAACCGAGAAAAATCATTCTCACCGATCCTGGCGAATGGAGAGTGCTTGAGATGATGGCCCAATGGGAAGGTTCACTGGGTATTCCCGTTGAGATTTTGGAGGACAGTCGATTTTTATGCAACCATACTGCGTTTAGTATATGGGCTGCAGGTAAAAAGCAGTTTCGCATGGAGTTTTTCTACCGTGAGATGCGCAAAAAATATCACATACTGATAGATCCAGATGGCAAACCAATTGGTGGTGAGTGGAATTATGACAAAGAAAATCGTAAGCCACCCCAATCTGTCATGACCATTCCAAAACGGTTAACCCATAAAAAATCACAGATTACCGAGGCAGTTCTAAAAATGGTTGAAAAGCGGTTTGCACATCATTTTGGTACTCTTACTCCCTTCCACTATGCCATTACACGCCCTCAAGCACTGATGGAGCTGGAACATTTTATCGACAAAGTACTTCCTTATTTTGGCGATTATCAAGATGCAATGATGTTGGGGGAGCCTTATCTGTACCATTCTCTGATTTCATCCTATCTTAACGCAGGCTTACTATTACCTTTGGAAATATGCAAGAAAGCAGAAAACGCATATCACACAAACAAAGCACCACTCAATGCGGTGGAAGGTTTTATACGGCAGATCCTTGGCTGGAGAGAATATGTGAGGGGTATTTATTGGCACCATATGCCAGCTTATGCACATCTTAATTATTTTAATGCAACATTACCGCTCCCCGATTTTTATTGGGGTGAGGAAACAAATATGGTGTGTATCAGCGAAGCAGTTCGCCATACAAGAGAGCATGCATACTCTCATCATATTCAGCGTCTTATGATTACTGGGAACTTCGCATTGCTTGCAGGTCTGGATGTTCGACAAGTGCAGGAATGGTATCTTGCGGTTTACTCCGACGCATATGAATGGGTGGAAATGCCGAATACTCTTGGCATGGCATTATTTGGTGATGGGGGTATCATGGCAAGCAAACCCTATGCGGCTAGTGGCAAATACATACAGCGCATGAGTAATTATTGCGAAACATGTAGATACAGCCCCAATGAAATGACTGGTGACACGGCCTGCCCATTTAATTCGCTTTATTGGGATTTTCTAGTGCGCAATGAAAGCAAACTGCGTGGAAATCATCGTATGCCTTATGTGTTTGCAATTTGGGATAAGTTTGACTCAGAAAAACAAAAAAAAATCAGATCTCAAGCAAAGATTGTTCTGCAGCGCATGCAAGATAAGCAATTATGATAGCTTGATTTAATTCTCTTTTTAATTGATAAGCTAAAGCACTTAACAAATCATCCGCTATGTGATCAACCAGTTATCTCACAAGTAAATGTTACAGCCGGATGCCTTAATGGAGGGTGTTTACCAATTGTTTTCTATAAAAGGCTTTTAATTGTCTATAATATATACAGGTTGGCATGATTTTTTGAGTATTCAATTTGCATTAGTTAATTCCAGAACTGACATGTTATAGCCATATTATTTATTATAAATAGTGAGTTTTGCAGGTATATAGCTATAACGCTATAGCTCTTAAGGAGTAAAAAATAATGAGTCCAACTCGCGAGGATTTAATTTATGAGGCTCAAACCAAATCAATATCAATTGCTTTGGTTTACTCACCTAATGAATTAAATCAATATATTGTTGAAATAATATCTAAAAATTCAGACCTATATATTCATAAGAATCATAGTATCCGTCATTTTCTTTCTGTTAATGATGCCATCTCTAATGCACAAAAATATGGTGCCGAAAAGTTTTTTCTTTGTGTGGATAATACCTATGATGAATTCGGTTCTATGGGTTTACGACAACAGTTTGATTACATTCCCATTCATTCAAAAATTAGGGGCTGTTGACATTTGATCCTCCGGTCGCTGACGTGCCGCGGTTTAACTGGGGTTGTTGCATATATCAAGAGCTACGCCAGCCCCCCAGGGGGCTGTTTAAAAAACAGCTACACTATCGGGTAATCCCAGTTTATTTATCTTATTAATAATCCTGCATCGTATAGCTAGTTCTGTATATTGGTTTTCAGGCGTACGGGCAGTCATTTCATCGCCAAAAATAGAATTCAATCGCCCCATATTGGTTTCTACTAAAGAATGTCGATGATAATTATTTTCTTGTTTCCAAAGGCGTAGTTCTTCTTCTTTATCAGGTGCCGATTTAAGTCGTGTGATGAGTTCATCACGTGGAATAAGTGCAGGATTGTTCTTAATCATATTTCGTTGTACTGCTGCGTTATGCTGAGGAGGAAAAACAGGTTTGGCTCCACGCCTAGGCGAATTCATCTGTCTGGTGGCCTTGATTGACGTGCATAGTCGTTATATTGATAGCTGTGCATAGTCGAGTGACATGGACACGGGTTACCTG
>JBIIJL010000136.1:0-2908 GCA_044233795.1 Legionella sp.
ATCGTAAGGAAACGTTAGCATTGGTTGGTGAGTCTGGGTGCGGAAAATCACTTACGTCTTTTGCTTTGATGCGGCTTCTCCCTGCAAATGCCTTTTATGGGCAAGAAAGTGCGATATTGCATGATGGTCAAGATTTGTTGGAACTGCCTGAGTGTGTGATGCGAAATTTGCGTGGGAGACGATTGGCAATGGTTTTTCAAGAGCCAATGACGGCACTTAACCCCGTTTTAACGATTGGTCAGCAGTTGGTTGAAACGATTCCCTGTGCCTCAAAAATGCCTAACAGAACTTTAAAACGTGCGATGGTAGCCATGCTTGAAGAAGTTGAGATATCCACCCCTTTAGAGACTCTCGACAAATACCCGCATCAGCTATCTGGGGGGCAGAAACAGCGCGTGGTAATAGCAATGGCGCTCTCCTGTCATCCGGATGTGTTGATTGCTGATGAGCCTACAACAGCGCTTGATGTGACAACACAAGCCCAAATATTAAATTTACTAAAAAAACTCAAACAGCAATATCAGATGAGTATGCTGCTTATTACCCATGATTTGGGCGTGGTGAGGACAATGGCCGACTCAGTAGCATTGATGTATGCAGGCCAAATTGTTGAGTTGGCGCCCGCGGATCAATTTTTTGGTCAACCGATGCATCCTTACGCACAACAACTCTTTTTAGCTCGACCAGCTTTTGAGAAGCGTCACGAAAAATTGCAAACTATTCCAGGAGGAGTGCCAAACCCACAAAATTGGCCGTCAGGATGCCGATTTCATCCACGTTGTGCACATGCATTTAGCTCCTGTAAAACAAGTGCGCCAATATTACAAACGTTAAAAGAAGAATCTATGGTTCGCTGTCATTTATATCCCTCACATGAAAAATTGCCTGTTTTACCAGAAAAGCATCAGGTTTGGGCAATACCATCTCTAGATGAGAGAGTCATTTTAGCCGTCAAAGATCTTACTGTATGTTATGACATACGCCGCACGATTTGGCCTAAAAAAAGAGCCTTTATCAAGGCTGTTGATGGTTTAACCTTTAATCTTTATAAAGGAAAAACGTTAGCCATAGTAGGGGAGTCAGGATCTGGGAAAACTACAGCAGGTCGAGCTTTGCTTAAGCTTTTGCCCTTGGTAGGAGGGGAGATTATTTTTGATAAAAAAAACGTCGCTCATGCGCGAGGGCGCTTGTTGCATCATTACCGCAAAAAAGTCCAAATTATCTTTCAAGATCCATTTTCCTCGATGAATCCACATATGACAATAGAAGAAATTTTAGCAGAAGGCTTGCAGAATCAAGGTCTACGCTCAAAGGAGATCTATCGACGACAGTGTGAATTGTTAGAGCAAGTGAATCTACCTACTGAAAGTTTGCATAGGTATCCTCATCAATTCTCAGGAGGGCAACGGCAACGTATATGTATTGCTCGAGCATTAGCGATGAAACCTGAAGTACTCATTTGTGACGAACCTACGAGCGCTTTGGATATGTCAGTACAAGCACAAATTCTAAACTTGCTCCGCTCATTGCAGCATGAATATGGACTATCATATCTTTTTATTACCCACAATATGGGAGTTGTATCCTACATTGCCGATGAAGTGCTGGTGATGCAGCAGGGCCGCGTGGTAGAAAAAGGTACATGTGAAGAAGTGTTATTCTCCCCAAAGCATTCTTATACACGCCATTTGTTAGAAAGCATGCTGGTTTAATCATAAATTGGACAAAGATCAGCATCTAAATTATTTTCTTCTGATAAGTTAGGCGTAGCACCTGATTTTCTGAAAAAGAGCAAATCACCTGAATGACTATCGGAACATATGTTCATTGACTCAGGGGACGTACCTCTTAAACGAGGCGTTGATGATGGAGTAGGGAGATCTTGGCAAAATGCACATATATTCTGCGTAAACTGTTTGTTTAGAACATAAATCCGATTTCTTCGCTCTTGCTCTACAAAGAGTTGTTCACCTTTTAAGCGCGTTTGATAGTTTGTTAGATGTCTTTCAGCCATAGTGACTTCAAGTGCTTGGATTGCGCCCACCATAATCGATAACAAAGCACTGAGTGTGGCTACGGCAAAAGATAGGTTACAAATGAGCACGAGACCTAGTGGTGCAAAAGCACCTGCGATGAGAAGTCCCAAACCAATCGCTGTCAGTATGCTTGAACCAAACACAACAACGGACGTACGATTACGTTTGTGGAATGGCTCTAGGAGTCGTTCGTCAAGAAGGGGATCGTGAAGATTCAATTGTTGTCCATCATAGTGCTTATTAAACGTTGACAGTTGTATTTTGTGCGCATTTATCATGTCACGAAAGAGGGTGGCATTGTTTAGAGGCTCAATAGGGTTAAAACGCAGGGTAAAACTTGGATCAATTAACAGTGCGGGTAACGTCGTAATTTTTTGCTGAGTTAAATGTTCAGAAAATTGATAATTTAGCACCAATTCCTTAATGAGGCCTAACAAGTGAACGACCTGCGTATCGTTGCAGGTGATGGTATTTTCTTCCTGGCAGATAAAGGTCGCAATATCATCAAGCAAGGCATCACGAAATTCTAGCGATATATTATTGTCTTCAATTTTTTTTTTCACGTATTTAAATTGCTTAAGTGATAATGCATCACCTTCGAAAATGTCTTTAAGCATAAGACTAAGTTTTTTGGATCCAATGGTTTGTTCAAGCTGACTTGGAAGATATTCAGCGCGTAATATATCAAGCTCAATCTTGGTTACCGGGGATCTGCTTTCAGTCAATGTGGTTTTTGGGTCGTTAGCGAGTGCTGAGGCCAAGTCGACAAGTTCAGGATGGAAATAACAAATGACTTCTCTATCAACGGGGGCAAGGTTTGCGTGTTTAATGATAGTAATGATAAAAGCTCGTTGGTTTGGATATCTTTCGGG
>JBIIJL010000065.1:0-11509 GCA_044233795.1 Legionella sp.
AATTCAAGAACCGAGATCGCTCAAGGCGAGCCAACATAAACTCAACCAAAATTGACCTCACCCTGCCTTTTATATCGCAGGCCAGTATCCCGAGATTATAAAGATGGAATGCGATGCTTTGCGAAACATCTCGTCCTTGAGATTCCTCCCATGCAATATAGCTCGCACCGCGGTCATTCTGAACGTGCCTATCAAGATTTATCATCACATCCGCGAGATCAGCGTCAAAGATTTTATTTGCAACAAAGCCTCGCTGTTTACGACGTTGCGCAAAGTCCCTTAATCTAGAATCGCAATCTTGCATCGACAACAAAGCGCGGCCATCATGGTCGCTATCCGCTGAAGCATGTCCTTGTCTCTTGGGTCCCTGCTGCCCTTGTGAATCATTGCATGGTCGTTTTTTATACATAAATTTGGTTCCGCGTGGTATCAAAAATGATGAAGATTATACTGCATGAAAAATTTAATATCAACAAACACTTAAGATGCGCACCATGGATTGTATATAAGCAATGCTGTTCAGACAAACCCGGCATCTAACGTTAGCCACATTTCAACTTGATGCCTCTTAACCCAGCCCCACCAACATAGCGCTAGCAGCTGGCTCTTCTCCCTGCTGACGCGCTAGAAACTGGGGGTAATAATCAGGACGCTAACGCCTAAGAATCTCCAAATGTCTCAAACAAATTTGTTCAGTAAGCGATAAAGTATCGGTGTCACGTCGCCGCCACTCATTTTCAATCCACCAATACATGTAATGTTTATTACTCAGATCCCTTTTCAATGGCCATGCTCATTAATCCATTGGCTCTTCAATGTTTTTTAAGCGCTTCAAATAGGACGCAAGCAAGCCACTATTAAACTTCACCCAAGTATTATTGCGGTCTCGTAACTTGGGTACCTTGATGCTGACGTCAACAATCCCAGTTTGGATCGTTCTTTCTAGCAAATACCCATTATATACCAGCGCTTTTCGGCCATCTGCTAGTCTGTGATTGGCTTGCTCAGCAAGTAATGATTGAAGTTCTGCTTCAACAGCCTGCGCTATTATCTCTCAAGCAGCTACCCGCAATAGCTCAGTTAGTGGGGGCGATAACAACCGTTTTTGGTGTCGGAATAGCTTTCAGCGTAAAATCTCTCACGACGTATCTCCTATTGTTGATTGTGTTCTTTCCGGAACAATCAACAGGATACGCAACCTCTTTTAATTTGTCATACAGAAGATCTGACTATAACTCGGTGGAAAATAAGCCTATGTTTTGTTTATAATGCAAGGGCATTTATGCTTAAGCATTAGATTCAACTGTTTACAATCCTGGGGTTTTGTCAGAAACGTCCTCATCAGTTTGTAGATTACTAAATTTAGATACAATAGATGAGATGTCTTGCTGAGGACTTTTAAAAAGTAATATGCCACCACTATTACTTCTGTAATACAAAGCGATCGCACCAACCACAGATGCCACCGCCAAAGTTAGCCAAATTAAATTACCAACAACACGAGCAAACTTAGTAAAGCTATTGTGGTCAATTGCCTGAATAGCGGTTGCTTCAACTGCTGCGTAATTTTTCTTAAATGCCACCTCGCCTTGCAAGGCGAGCGCTATCATTCTTTTTTTATAGACTGATAAAGCCTCCTTCTCCTTGTGACTATAAGATGAACTCAGCTTTTTACATCCAGTATGCAATTCGATAATAGCATCTTGTAGTTTTGTATTTCGTTTAAGTATGCTCTCTGTAGAATCTGTTAATTCAATTCCTGCTTCACTTATAATATCTTTAACTGTATCTAGTTTCTCAAGCTTTATCTGTATTTCGTATGTGTTTAATATTTGTTTAGCTTTTGGAGCCAATTTTTTGTCTAGAACAAGACCTAACAGTTTTTTGTTTATGGTGCCTTTTTTAAGAGCTGAAACAGCGTCTTCTATACTATGGATATTATGTTCATTTTGAAAATGTATATTTTCTTCAGCTAGCATGAAGCTTGCGAAAATCAAGTTATATTTACGAGAAACCTCTTCAATTAATTTAGGTTGATGCTTATGCGTAGATTGTCTAAATTTAAATTTCTCTTCGCCTAAAACGATTTCTTTAAAGTAGTCAAAGTGGCTAAACACAACATCATTAAATGTGGCTTGGTTTCCACTCTTTTCTCGAAAGGATCCGTCGAGGTTATATTCTTTGCTAATGCAATCATAATGTACACACATATCCATCTTAATTTGTGCTGAAAAACGCGATAGATCACACTGTCTAGCTTTCATAGATTGTGTGATCTTATCTTTGATTTGCTGAACCATGTGAACACTACCGACAGCATCCCCAGCTAATATTTCAAGCATTTGATCACTGTATTTTTCGATAACACCCGCTCTAACAGCAAATGCGACGATAGGTTTTATGCCAAAATAGGTTGAAATTTCATTAAACGCCTCATCAACAGCATGAGTTAAATCTATGGCAGATGCCTTATCTAACTCATCAACAAACTCCGAAGTTATTTTTATAGACTCTGGATAAAACATAAAATTATTACCCCCCTCTCTGTTTAGCATGTGCGATGCTAAATATTTGTTAAAGGAGTGGGGATTAATTTTAGGCGTCATATTACGAAACGCCGCCCCGTAATCAATTACGCCTAGTTTTTTTCTTCCACTATCTTGATCTTTTATTATCCCTAAATTGCCTAAATTAGTATCTGTGTTATTTATTATTAGACTGGTTGCGCTGACTTGGCCAAAATTTGTCAAATCATTTGCTTCTACTGCTTTTTGAAAAAATGCTGTTAATTCGCGAGGATAAAAAATCAGTTGCCCACTCACTTCCATTGCTTCCTTGAACTTATATTTTGAGTGTTCTGTACTTCTATCAAAGGATGTTTGAATCTCTGAATATAAATCATGCGTCCAACCAGGTATAAACTCAGAAAGCAAATATACATTTCTACCATCTGAACTGATTTGGATATTGTCATCGACTCTGACTAGTCGAATCTGGGCTGAAACCTCAGGAATAATTGTTTGATAGATTCTACCGGCAAGAAACTCGGCAATATTCAGATAGATTCTTGCGTCCTGTTTTATTAAGCAACGCAAATTTTTAGAATCAGATTTACACTCATAAAAACCGCCATATTCCCCCGCACCGTTTGAACCACCCTTTTTTGGGGAATGATAAGTCCATTCTCTTTGAACATTGCCGTTATATGTTGTTTTAAACACTTTGAGTTCTTTTCTAAATATAGGCATATTATTACCCACATAGAGTATAATAAATACATTATATACATGCAATCTTAAGGCAGAGTTAACTGGGTATGTTTTTTTTAAAAGTATGTCGTACGATCCATGGCATTTTTTCTTCATAAAATGTCATTTCATAGCTACGTGTATAGTCTAAAGGTTATTGGGCACAAAAAGAAAATTTACCGCCAATCAAAACAATTTTATGATAATTTTTTCTAGGGCCTGTTGATCATTTGTTTTAAAAAATGCTCTAAAGCACCCAACTACCATGGCTTGTCCAGGATTGCGATCTCCTCGATGACACGGTCACTTGGGCGTTGTAGAGCAATTATCAGCACTACAATTAAAATATGACATAAATCAATTAAATTCAATTTTGACCGATCAATTTTAAGTTTTTACTAAAATACAATCTTAGAATCAGTTAAAAAAGCTCATTGTCTGATTAATCGCACATTTATTCCTTTCGCTCCTATTTTTTCAGTTGAACGATATGGATTAATATCCAAACCTCCTCGCCTTGTATAACGCCCATAAACTGAGAGCTTTTCTGGTTGACAGCGCTTCATAATATCTATAAATATTCGTTCAATGCATTGTTCGTGAAATTCATTATGGTTACGAAACGATACCAAGTATTTCAACAATCCTTCACGATTGATTTGATTCCCCACATATGAAATTTGCACACTACCCCAATCTGGCTGATTGGTTACTAAACAATTGGATTTTAATAAATCAGAATATAAAACCTCCTTCGTCCTTTGCCCTTTAGCAAAAAGAAAATCAGGTTCCACCATATAAACTGAACAAACTACATCAAGGTCATCAATGCACTCGCCTCGGGGAGCTGCTTGAATAATGGTAAGTTCTTTTTCTTTCAAGGATAATATTCTCAGATGAACATCCCCCTCTAAGCGAGCAGACAAATCGTGCACTATCGTCGAGTGAAGTTCAGCGCTATTGTTAAATCGTGTGTTATTGAACGAGTTAAAATATAGTTTTAAAGATTTTGACTCTATCAAATAAGGTGTTTTACAATCGTAAACTATCTCAGCGAGTGCAATCATAGGTTTACCTTTTTCATTAAGCCATGACACCTCATAATGATTCCAGCAATCAAAACCATGAAAAGGTACCTTATTAGGATCAACACCGATTTCTATCCGTTTATCAGCACGAGAAATGGCAAATAAACGTCCTGGATTATAATGCGCATCATAACTAGATGAATTCCCTAATTCAGATTGCTGAGCATTGGTGATATTTTGATTCTCTAGTGACTTACTCAAACGTAGGTTCCCCAAAATTGTAATGATTTGTCATGCCCTACGCCTACTCAAAGACCGCAAGGTAGCAAGGATTCTAGCATGAAACCTGGTGGAGTCCTTAATTTGCTTCATATTTTGGAGCGTTGGCAGAGCTCGAGTTTAACTTGAAAGTAATATGTGCAAATATGACATTTTACCTTCCGATCTCTGTACATGACCCATTTATAGATTATGTGCCGCTAATGTCAGGGCATTCATTTGATATAGCCTTCATAAAATGCAATAATGCGCACAATTAATTACCAGTAATACTGATGAAAAAAATTAAATGTGCCGTAATCGGTATAGGTTACCTTGGTCGCTTTCACGCTCAAAAATTTCAACAACTTAACAGTGTAGAGCTGGTTGCGTTGTGTGATAAAAATATTGATGCATGTCATGCGGTTTGCGAAGAATTGGGTGTTCCAGGTGTCTATGACTATCGTGAGTTGTTTGGTAAAGTTGATGCTGTGAGCATCGCCGCCACCACCACTGCACACTTCCAAATTGCCAAAGATTGCTTATCAGAAGGCATCCATGTACTCATTGAAAAACCCATCACTGAAACAGTTGCGCAGGGATTAGAGCTGATTAAGCTTGCGGAAATTCATGGCGTTAAACTTCAGGTTGGGCATTTAGAGCGTTTCAATTCAGCTCGTCTTGCGCTCGATGATCATCTTGATAGACCATTATTTATTGAGTCGCAACGGCTTGCTCCTTTTAATCCACGCGGTACTGATGTCAATGTTATTCTAGATTTAATGATTCATGATATCGATATTATTCAAACCATTGTTCATAGCCCAATTCAGCATATTGAAGCACAAGGTGCTCCAGTATTAACGCAATCTATCGATATCGCCAATGCGCGCATTACCTTTGAGAATCAATGTGTAGCGAATGTGACCGCAAGCCGTATTAGCTTTAAAACAGAACGTAAAACACGTATTTTTCAGAAAAATAGCTACATTTCAATTGATTATCATAATAAGCAATTTGCAGTATTCAAGAAAGGCGAAGGTGAAATGTTCCCGGGAATTCCAAACATCAGCCAGCATCAATCGATCTTTGATAAAGGTGATGCCTTGTTTGAACAAATACAAGCTTTTATCAATTGTATATTAACTGATTCAACACCACTGGTCACGGGCGAAGAGGGTTGCGCAGCCCTAGAAACTGCACAAAAAATTTCCTCTCTTATCGAACACCAACTCAGTGCCCACTATGCAGAATGCTAAACATGTCGTTATAGTTGCCGGAGAGGAATCTGGCGACATGCACGCGGCAAAATTTGTGCGCCAATTATCGATTGAAAATCCAACCATTCGATTTAGTGGCATTGGCGGTCAGCATATGCGTGACGCAGGTGTAGATATTGTTAATGATCTAGCCCGCTTTGGTGTCACAGGCATCACTGAGGTGATTCGTAATATTCGCGTTTTAAATCACGTTTTTCAGGATATTAAAGAGCATTTGGAGGCTACAAAACCCGATCTTTTAGTTTTGGTGGATTGTCCAGGCTTTAATTTGCGATTGGCAAAATTTGCTAAAAGGTCACTTGGATTAAAGATTGTATATTATATAAGCCCTCAGATCTGGGCTTGGAAAGCTAATCGGATTCATCTTATCCGAGAGTGCGTAGATTGGATGGGGGTCATCTTCCCTTTTGAGAAAAAAATATATGAACGAGGATGTGTCCCAGTATCCTTTGTTGGGCATCCCTTGGTTGAGGAAGTTGAGCATCGCTGTAAAAATGCACCATCTAGGCAAGAGCTAGGCTTGCCTCTGGATAAACGTGTAATAGCCATGCTTCCAGGAAGTAGACTTCATGAAATTGAAAGACATATGCCCATTCTTGTTGAATCTGCCAAGCGTATATGCAGAAAATATCCTGATTTACATATTGCTATTCCTGTTGCGAGCACCATTGATCATCGTCTTCTAGCATCATATTTTAATAACACTACCATACCTTACACGCTAGTTAATGGCCTTGCTGTTGAAACAATTAACCAAAGCAATTGTGTGGTGGTAGCATCAGGAACTGCATCTCTTGAAGCAGCATTACTTGAAAAACCTATGTGCATTATTTATAAAGGTGCATGGCTAAGCTATATAGCCGCGATGAAATTTATTAAAGTGAAATATCTGGGTCTTTGTAATTTATTACAAAATCAAATGATTGCACCCGAGCTTCTTCAATATGACTGCAACCCCGATGAATTAACTCGAATGCTTGAAGCATTATTAATTGATGAAGAATTTTCTAAAAGAATGGTCCATCGTCTTAAACAATTAAAAATATCACTTTCTTCCCAAAAAGCAGACTGTAGCATTGTCAGTATCATTAATAAGATGCTAGACGGATATGCTGATTAAGATATTCAACCATTCTCAAGTTAATTCCACTACCAACCACATATACAGTGGTCGTTGGAATACGTGTGCAAATAGATCACTTCACCTTTAAACCAGGACTGTAGATTTTTTATTGAAGCGGGTTATAACAGAGAGATGATATTTGTCAGATTTAAAAACTTGATCATCGAGTATTCAAGAATAGCTACACAATCATTCTCACTCTTCCCAATCGATTAACCACTAATTTTTTTTGTTCAAACCGACTTTTGATGATAAAATAACCATTAGTGCTGTTATGACGAATATCGTTATTAAATCTTAAGTAATGTGGGGATTGAAAACCATGCCATTCGACATTTACCCCTTTATTTAGCCACCCCCACTCATGGATCACCCGGGCTAATTTATACTCGTTTTCAGCAACAACAACCAAACCATGTGACCAATTAAGTTTGGCTGAAAGAGGCTTTATGATTAAGGGCTCCCCAGTCAACAACGCTTCAACTCTAGCAGTGTTGATGGCTAAAGTAATTTCATCAACGACCACACTCACTTGGTGCCGCTGATGAAAGATAGGCCAAAATGACATGCCAAAAGTCATGAGTACTGCGATAATAGCAAGACTTATCAGTAGCTCAATCAGAGTTAAACCTTGCGGATATTGATTCATAAATTTATATATTGTTTTAAAACTAACAGATCGTGATAAGCGTTTTTTTTGTCCTGAAGATTTTTTAACAAATATGAAGGGTGATAACTCACACAAACTGGGATTCCAAGATAATGATAAATTGTACCACGTAGCTTAGACAATGGCTCGGTCGTGTCAAGAATCGCATGGGCTGCGAAACAACCTAAGGCTAAAATAACCGTAGGTTTGACCAGTTCAATTTGTGATTTTAAATAGCCTAAACACTCAGTAATTTCTATAGGCATTGGATCTCGATTATTAGGGGGGCGACATTTAATCGCGTTCGTTATATAAACCTCTTCTTCTGTTAGTTGTATGCTAGAAAGCATTTTGTTGAGTAATAGACCTGCTCGTCCTACAAAAGGTAATCCTTGTATATCCTCATGAAAGCCCGGTGCTTCACCTATCACCATCAACTGTGCTTGAGGATTACCACGTGCAAACACAGTCTTTGTACGAGTTTGATGAAGCGCACAATCTACGCATACTTGAGCAGATAATTCTAGCGCCTTAATTTGCTGAGTGAACTTAAGGCTTTCACGACGTACCCAAGTATCGATGCCAATAGTCTGTAGATAATAGGGATGTAATCCATTTGACATTATTTAATGCTTCGTTTGCAAAATTTGATGAACGACTTCCATTGGGTTCTCGCTTGAAGTAATAGGTCGCCCAACGACCAGATAATCGCTACCTGCTTTAAGAGCCGCAGATGGCGTATTAACGCGGGACTGATCATCTGCACTATTCGTATCTAACCTTATACCAGGAGTCACAGTAAGAAAGGCTTGACCACAACAAGCTTTGATTAATGGTACTTCTAGAGCCGAGGAAACGACTCCGTCGAGGCCCGCATCAAGGCTAAACTTTGCTAAGCGTTCTACGTGCTGTGAAATCGTTTCGTGATATAAAGAAGAGAATTCAACTACATTCATACTTGTAAGAACGGTTACTGCAATTAGCAAAGGTCTAGTCTCTCCATAAGCTTCGATAGCAATTCTTGCCGCATCCATCATCTTTCTGCCTCCACAGGCATGTAAATTGACCATCCATACACCAAGCTCTGCAGACGCCTGACAGGCCTTAGCTACAGTCGATGGAATATCATGAAATTTCAAGTCTAGAAAAACACGGAAACTTTTATCTACAAGCTGTTTAACAAAAGCTGGTCCAAACAGAGTGAACATTTCGCTACCAACTTTGAGCGCACATGCCCTGGGATCCAACTGTTCAACCAGATGTTCAGCTGTATACAAATTGTCAAAATCAAGTGCAACAACAAGGTTTACTGCCATCAAATACCCCCTAGTCTCCTTCTAAACCGTGAATCGGTTTCATTCTGCTCCATTGTTTACAACTTGGACAATGCCAATGCAATAATTTACCTCCAAAACCACAATGGCCACATCGATAAATGGGCTTATTTTCTAGAAATTTACTGGTGATATCATATAGCATTTGTAATTTATCACGCACGCGTCCTTGTGCTGACTCAAGATGCCAATATATTAAACGATTTAGCCCACGAATTGATGGATGCCTTCTTAACTGACCAGAAACAAAATCAATAGCGAAATCGACACTCTTTTCTTGTCGCAGGTACTCGCCAACTTCAAAAATGACCGATGCGCGAGG
This sequence comes from Legionella sp., assembly GCA_044233795.1. Lineage (GTDB taxonomy): Bacteria > Pseudomonadota > Gammaproteobacteria > Legionellales > Legionellaceae > JBIIJL01. Next base: position 9,243 of record JBIIJL010000065.1, read on the forward strand.
ATGATCAGCCAGTGTTTGTTCAAGATAATCGACACATTCATCCATCGCATCAAGCTCCCTATGGCAATGTACGAGTGGAGCGATAATCTCAGTTAAAAACTCAGCGTCTTGCTCGGGTACATTTTTAAGTGCTCGTATGGCTTGTTTAAACCGGCCATGCTTGATTTCTAGATTGGCCAACATCAAACTGGCCCGCACAGATTGCTTATCTATAGACAAAGCCTGCTTAATAGCAGTATATGCTTTATCATAAACATTTCCTTTAAGTGCATGGGTTGCTATCTCGCAGTAATAGTGGGCGGCTTGAGCATGAAGGCTGTTTCCAGTTGATATTTCGAGTTTTTTTAATACTTCCAGGGCTTTTTCCCATGCTTTTTCTTGTTGATAAATGGCTAATAAACCTTGTAAGCTGCTATTTTCTCTTGCACCACCCAACTCTACAACTTCTATGAATATTCGCTCTGCTCTATCAAATACACCAGCACTCATATAATCTTGTCCAAGGGATAATAATGCCTCTTTTCGCTGTTGCAAACTAAGTTGCGGACGTGCAATCAGATTTTGATGTATTCTAATGGCCCTATCTACCTCACCGCGGCGCCGAAATAAACTACCAAGTGCTAAGTGTGTTTCTACTGTGTCACTGTCAACATCCAAAAGTTTGATAAATACATCCACAGCCTTGTCAGGTTGCTCGTTGAGAAGATAATTTAAACCAACCACATACTCTCTTGAAAAATCATGGGTATTTTGTTGCTCTTTTGTAGAATAATGGCGAGTAGCTACCCACCAACCAGACCACGCAGCTGCTGGTAAAAGTAGGGGCCATAAGATAATCATCTTAACTCTCCTAGGCATTGTTTCGATAATCTATCAAAATCCATACCCGTCATCCTCTTTTAGTGTTGATCTTTAAGAGGAATTGAGCGCAAATTTTTTATTTCTTTCTCAGTGAGTTTCAGCTGTGTCTTCAAGCTACGAAGCTCTCCTTTAAGACGCCAATAACGACCGAAAAATATAAATACGCCAAATATCACACCCACACCTAGAACTGCGATCATCAAGACTGAGATCGGCATTTTAAGTGAGGCAATATACAAATTAACTTCTACGGAGGATGCATTGAGGGCCGCAAAACTAACCCCTATCAAAATTAATACTATATAAAATACCGTAATTACTATCCGCATATATCCAATCCTTTTATAGATAGAACTGCTCATAGAAGTTAAAACTTAAATATATAAAAAAAGCGTAGTGAACTACGCTTTTTTAACTAACGAATGGTTTTATTCATTGTCCTTATTGGCCATCTTTTCTTTCAGTAAATCACCAAGCGTTGTTGTTGGCTCAGCGCTTTTTGAGTACTTTTTAATAACCTCAGCTTGATCTTCAGCGTCTTTTGCTTTAACAGAAAGAATAATGGAACGATTTTTCTTATCAATGTTTATGATTTTAGCTTCAATTTCATCGCCTTCTTTGACAACCGTTGTAGCATCATCAACTTTTTCTTCAGAAAGATCGCTTACTCGAATAATACCAATAACATCTTCTGCTAACTCAACCGTTACTGTTTTGGCATCAACAGCAGTTATCTTACCTTTAACGATAGCGCCTTTAGTAAATTCTTCAGCAAAGCTTCCGAAATTATCACCTTCGAGTTGCTTTAATCCTAAGGAAATGCGCTCACGATCAGCATCAATAGCAAGAATGATTGCTTCAAGCTCCTGGCCTTTCTTGAATTGCTTAACAGCTTCTTCCCCAGGAATGGTCCAAGAAATATCAGATAAATGCACTAAGCCGTCAATTTCACCATCTAAGCCGATAAAGATTCCAAAGTCAGTGATGGAACGTATTTTACCGCTAACTTTTTGTCCTTTGCTATGTGCTTGAGCAAAGTTCTGCCATGGGTTACCCACGCACTGCTTCATACCAAGTGATATTCGTCGACGTTCTTCATCAATCTCAAGGACCATAACGGGAACAAGATCACCCATGGACACAACCTTATTAGGATGGACGTTTTTATTGGTCCAGTCCATTTCAGACATATGCACCAACCCTTCAACACCTTCCTCAATTTCAACAAAACAACCATAATCGGTAATATTGGTCACTTTGCCCTCTAGGCGTTTGCCAATTGGATAACGTTCTACCAAGTCAACCCATGGATCATTGCCTAGTTGCTTCATTCCTAAAGAAACACGATTACGCTCACTATCAAAACTCAATACTTTAACTTGAACATCTTGACCAACAGTTAACAA
>JBIIJL010000153.1:0-2811 GCA_044233795.1 Legionella sp.
GTGAAGGGGAACAGGTTGGAGAAGCCGAGCGCCCCGGTCGAGGTCAGGATGTCGGTGCCTGCGTCCGCCGTGAAGGTCGAGAAGGCCGCCAGCGTGTTCGTCACCGCCTGCGATGTGGTGAGGGTGGTGGTGGTGACGCGGATGAACCCGACCAGATCCACCAGCATCAGGACCGCTGGCATGGTCGTGGCCGCCGCCGAGAAGGCCGAGGCATTGAGAATGTGCTTGGTGTCCGGGTAGACATCGCCGCCGTGCGGGATCGACCCCGCGTTGGCCGTCTGATCGCTCACCGGCTGGAACGTCAGGTTGGTGCCGGTGTTGAACAGCGCATCTGCCGCCGGGTTGCCAGCGCCTCGGGCCAGGAAGGACCATTCACCCGCCAGCGCCGCCGTGGTCGGCAGCATGTTCTTGTTCCAGTCCTGGGTCCAGAACTTGCCGTCCCGCGTCACCTTGGCGATCAGGTCGTCCATCGAGGAATAGCCCATGGTTCTAGCTCCAGATAAATTCGGCGGTGCCGTGGATTGCGGTTGCTGACAACGACCCTTGGACGTTGCCGATGAAATTCAGATAGGCCCCGTCCTTGATGACCGGCAGCGAGGGATAGTCCTTGAGGTAGTCCACCTCGTTGGGGGCGTCGATGCCGCGGATGATGCTGCGCGCGATGGGCTTGACCAGCACCAGGCAGATCAGGCCCACGTCATTGCCCGAGGTCATGCGGAAGGCCTCGATCGAGCGCACGCCGGTGTCGCCGTCCTGCAGCGGCAGGAAGGCCGAGGAACTGTCCTGGGTCACGCGGGTGGTGTTGATCAGCGTGCCGATCGCGGTCGCCGTGTTGCATCGCACAGGCACCGAGGTGCGGCCAGAAACGCCGTCCTGATTCGTGTATGTGATGCTGAAGAAGGCGTTGCCGGTGACCTGGGGGTTGGTCATCACCGCCATGACCTGGACCCCTTCGCCGTCCTCATAGCGCGGCAGGCCCAGGCTGTTGGTCATGAACTGCTCGTCGTTCGTGCCCATGTCGAGGAAGGGGTAGTAGAGCAGATAGTCGCACAGGATCATCGGCATCGGCAGGGCCGTGATCGCCGTGGCCAGCATCATCAGCTCTTTGAGATGCTTGGTGGCTGGAGCGACATTGCCGCCGTGGAAAATGCCCTCGCCGCCGTTCAGCACCGCCGAGACATAGGGCGAGCTGGCATAGTAGTTCGGCACCGGGTTGCCGGGCGACATGGAGAAATCGAACCATGTGCCTTGGGTGGTGCCCTGCGAGGGTGACTTGCGCCACGTCGAGAGCCTGACCTTGCCCTCGTCGTAGGCGTCCACATAGGCCTTGATGTTTCGGAAGCCCATCAGCCTTGCCCCAATATCTGCCGGATGGCGGTGGCCTTCTGGGTGTCCGTTGTCCGGGTATCGGCAAGCACCGCGGCGATGGCGGCGTCATCCACGACCTCGACATCACGCTCCGCCATGCTGCGCTGGGCGACCGCTGTCAGGTATGCCGTGGCCTGCCGATCCGAGATCATCTTACTCCTCGTTGATGACCAGAGCGCCAGCCGCGAACTGGGGCTGAATGCCGGAGGAGACCGCCAGAGCAGCCGAGAGAGCCCCCTTGTAGAGCAACTTGCCGGTGCCGCTGGACGCCGTGCCGACCGCCGCATGGGTGATGTTATTGGAGCCGCTGGAACACTGGGGGAACTGCACCAGCTCCGCGTTCTCGACCGCGTTGCCTGTCACCGTCCAGCCGGTGTCAGAGCGCGCCACCGCGACACGGGCATAGCTGCCATAGGTCGCCTCGTTGGTGGTCTGGTTGCCCGCTTCGCCGGGGTCGGCGGTGTGCAGGGACACAAAGAGATTCGTCAAGGGCGAGGAGCTGTCATTCTCCGCCAGGTCAGCGATCGCCACCGCGTTGAAGATCAGCCTCAGTATGTCGTTCTCGAACGTATTACCCTTTGACATTGCATCGCTCCTTGGTTGTGCGGTTCATACCACCGATTGCCTACATTCGCCATACCGTGCCGGGGGCAAGGCCTGGCCGCGTGACCTCGATTTTCTGGATCTGGCCCTGTGCGTTGCGGAAGATGTCGAAGGTGAACTTGCTCGCGGACATTGCCGTGATGGCGCGCTCCATGGCCTCGATCCGCGCCATGAGGGCCCGGTCATCATAGGGCTGGGGAGCGGGCGGGATGGCCACGGGGAGCCGCGCCTCGAGGGCCTCGAGTTTGGCCGCCAGCGGGGCCAAGGGATCCGGCTTCGGGGCGGGGGGCGCCTTGGTGATGACCGAGAGCTGACGCCTGTTAATTCGCATCGAGGCACTCCATCAGTTGCTTGAGCGCGGCGCGGCGCCGGATGATGAAGTCCACGGCCTCGCCCGCCGGGACCATCGCCGGTTCGCCGTCCACGATAGCCTCGATCTCCGCGTTGCGCCAGTCGCCGCCAGGCCGGGTGAGCGGGTCGGGCATGGCCTGCATCAGGATGTTGGGGCTGGCCGGGTCGAACGTGCCGCGGTTGCCGGTGGCAGACTTGATCTGCGTGGGGTCGAAGGCAACCCACATCTCACCGCCATCTTCTTCTCTGATCAGCGCGCCGTCGTAACCTTCCTTCTTGAGTTCTGCAGGGGTTCGACCGTCGAGATCACGCGAGGCAGTATTGTACGGGTTTTTGATCGACAGCATGACAGGCATGACCTGCGGCGCGATTTCCTTGACGCCCAGCTTCTGCGCGATCTTGTCCATCGTGGACGACGGGGAAAAATCACCCTTCTCATCGGGGAAGGACGTGTTCCAGTAGGCGTATGTCGTTGCCTGTGCGGGGTCT
>JBIIJL010000140.1:0-2755 GCA_044233795.1 Legionella sp.
GATCTTTAACTATCAGGAAATAGCCGCAGAACAAGGCTATGGTGCACTTAGAAGTCATTCCGATACGGAAGTCATTCTGGAACGATTGGCGCATGCAGCAACGCCTACCGAAGCACTCCGCGGATTTAATGGCATGTGGGCCATTGCACTCTTGAACAGTGTTACCGGCACACTCCTGCTGACGCGTGATCGTGCGGGCATTAAACCACTTTATTATGCGCTGGTGCAGGGCAATCTTTATTTCGCTTCCGAGATTAAAACCTTGCTGGTTCTAACCGGCGAGCAGTTTGCGATTAATCGTGCGGTGGTGGCTCGGTATATCGAACAATCGCTGCAGGACGACACAAACGAAACTTTTTTTGAGGGCATTTACGCGCTGCCTGCAGGAAGCTTCGTGGAACTCAACCTTCATCGACCGATTACGGCGTTGCATCCGGTTTCCTATTGGGATCCGTTTGTGAATGCCAAGCAATGGAACTATGAAAATCCTCAGCAGACGTTTCGTGAATTATTAACGGATGCAGTGCGTTTGCGGTTGCGCTCCGATGTGCCGGTAGGGCTTACCCTTTCGGGTGGGCTTGATTCATCGCTGATTGCGCATGTTATGAAGGAGCAGCTTGGCCACAGCCATTTCACCGTACTTTCGGCGGTATCGCCGGGTGCAGCAGAGGATGAATCACGCTACATCGACATGATGGCGCATGCCTATCAGCTCGATGTCACCAAGGTCGAACTGGGCTGGAATGCAGCCGATGCGATGACGCTCATGGAGCGCACAACCTGGCAAAATGATACACCGCTTGGAAGCTTCTCCAACGTCGCTTTTTATTTGCTCATGGAGCAGGCGTCGCATCACGAAGTCAAAGTGATTCTGAGTGGTCAGGGTGCCGATGAGTTGCTCTGTGGGTATAAAAAATTCCTGGCATTTTATGTGAAGCACTTGCTGCGCAATAAACGCTACTGGAAAGCGCTATATACCTTGGGGCAATTTCTGCTGAACGGCACGGTGATTAATCAATTCAACCTTGCCGAAGCAAAGCGTTATTTTAAGCGGCCAAGCGCACGAAAATCGGTGCTTAGCCCTCGTACCTATGCCGCCTACAAGCCCGCCGATATTAGTGCCATTGGTGCGTCTCTTGCGAAACGCCAATGGGCGGATTATCGGCATTTCTCGGTACCATTTCTTACGCATTACGAAGATCGCATGTCGATGGCGTTCGGGCGCGAGATTCGTTTGCCGTACCTTGACTACCGGCTCGTGGAATATCTGCTCAATGCGCCCGATGATCTGAAAATCAAACGCGGTTGGACCAAATGGCTGATGCGTGATGCATTTAAAGATCTTTTGCCGCCAGCAATCATCTGGCGCAAAGACAAGCAGGGCTTTGTCAATCCGCAGGCTGAGTGGTTGCGGCATCAGTTGCGCCCCGAGATCGAGAAGCGCTTTGCGGATGGAGCACGCATCTATCGCTACGACTTGATAGATCCTGTCGCCCTGCGTCAGCGCTATGCTGAGTATTGCGCAGGCAAGGGGGGCATCTGGTATCGTGATATTTTTAATCCGCTGGCGCTCGAAATATGGCTGCAGCAATTTGCACCCTATCTGAGGGATGCATGAATCTTCGCCGCGCCATTGCCTATGCACGGTTGTTGCCCAAGCTAGGCATTGGCAATGTGCTTGCCGTGCTGCGCTATCGGCGGCAACTCACAAGCGGTGCATTGATGCATGCTTTACCAGCCAAGGTAGTTGCAAACCCTGAACCATTATGGGTGGGCAAACCAGCGGATATGTCTGCGGCGGATTGCACGCCTAGCTTAGCAGACGCTATTGTTACGCGCGCCGAAGAAATCTGTTCCGGCATGTTTCGCCAGTTTGGCGATCGGTTGGTTGCGCATGGCGAATTGCCGGAGTGGTGCAAGGGTGCGTATGCGGCAACGGCTGCGCAGCATTTCTCGCAGGTTGCAGTCAATGCCATCGCGGGCGAAGATGTCAAAGTCAGCTGGGATCTTTCGCGCTTGCATTGGGCAACGGATCTAGCGATTGCCGCAGCCATCAGCAATGCGCAGAACCGCATACGCTATCTTAACCGACTGCATCAGCTCACGACGCATTGGTTGGCATGCAATGGCTATAATCGTGGTGTCAACTGGGCGTGCGCCCATGAGGTGAGCGTGCGGGGCATGCAGCTGATGCTGAGCAGCATCGTATTGCAAAAACATTTGGGGCTAACCCCCTCGCCGCAGCTATTAGAACTGATGCGTGAAAGCTGGCATCGCGTGCGCGCGGTTCAGTCTTATGGTCGTGCTCAACAGAACAACCATACCCTGGCGGAGCATTTTTTTCTTATTTATGCGGGCGCATTTTTGCAGCTGCATGGGGCGCCGGTCGCCCACCCAAACATTCTACGAGAACTCAAGCGCGAACTACCTAAGCTCATGCAAACCCTGGTGCTTCCTGACGGTGGCTGCAACATGTATGCAACCAACTACCACCGTGTTTTTTGCGATATGGTAAGCTTTGCCAAGCTTTTCGATGATGCTTTTCAGGTTGGGCTTTTTGCGCAGCAAGCATTGCAGCAAAAAGCGAATGGACTTGCAGCATTTTTAGCAGCCATTATGGAACCTATCTCTGGGCAAGTGCCACTCATTGGCCATAACGATGGGTCGTTGCATTGCCTGCAATATAGCGAGTTTCGTGATGTTCGCCCTTCGTTGTTGTTGCTCTGTTCGGTGTTCCAATTGCCCGCCCCTGCGG
>JBIIJL010000013.1:0-34430 GCA_044233795.1 Legionella sp.
TCAATCACTCGCTTTCGTCAGTAGCACAACCCAACCTGTTGAAATTGATGCAACTTTTTTAGATTGCTTATTAACTGAACTGCCTAACCACTCTCATGTTCAAGTTCGATTAGGTCTTCATCCAGGAATTCAAAATTTGGATGCCTATTTGGCAACAATACTATCTGTTTACACAAAATATCCTGATCTAGACAAACAATTTAAAATTATTTTACCGGATAATTTGTTAAGTCGATTTGAAACGCCTGAGTTATCCATTGATAATCCGCTATTTCGACATGTGTTTCTAAGGGCTAATATCAATGGTTCAGAAGCGTCATCAGCAGCAGATAGAGTCGCACAAGCTGTGCCTGGTGCGTTATTAAATCAAGCTGTTTTAGAAGGTACGCCCGCTTTTGCATCTTTAGGAAAACCCTATTTGCCTCGTCGTTATTTTTCAGACAGTGTTACTACGTTTTTTTCAGGGGAACGTCTGCCAGCTCGTATGAAAGAGGAATTAGGATTAGACGAAAGAACAGCGGGTGAGCGATGCGCAGATATTCTCGTTGGATTAAGATGGTAGTGTATCGTTCTTTCTGTAAATTCAAATAGGACTTGTAAAAAGCAAGCCAAGATTTATCCTTTTTAGCGACAAGCAAAAGAAGGAATAAAAAAATGACTTGCGAAGCAAATGCTACCAAAGTTGGTGAGATAATTGAACAGCTATGTGAAGAAGGATTTGATGGTATTACCGGTGAGGTAATTACATTGTTAAATGAGGCCATGAAACTTGATCGAACCCGTCATATTCAAGCCAGTCCTTATGAGAGGAGTGATGATCGACAAGGGTACTCAAGGATACAAACCAAAAACGGTTAATTCAATGTTAGGTAAATTGGCGCTTAAGATACCTCAAGTTAGGGATAGTGATGAAGAGTTTTATCCTAGTTGCTTAGAGAAAGGATTGCGCTCAGAACGTGCTTTAAAAGCCGCCTTAGCTGAGATGTATATTCAAGGGGTTTCGACTCGCAAGGTAAAAGCGATAATCGAAGCGCTGTGTGGTTATGAAGTCACAAGCAGCCAGGTAAGTCGGATCACCAAAGAACTTGATGAGCAGTTTGATACTATTTGCTTCGCAAGTCATTTTTTTATTCCTTCTTTTGCTTGTCGCTAAAAAGGATAAATCTTGGCTTGCTTTTTACAAATCCTATTTGAATTTACAGAAAGAACGATACACTACCAAAAATCAGATACAATTGTTTTTATTCAGCCAGGAAATCCACAGCAAAATGCTTATATTGAACGGTATAACCGTACGGTTCGATATGATTGGTTAAGTCAATATTTATTTGAAAGTATTGTCGAGGTACAACTCCATGCGACACAATGGCTATGGACGTACAACAATGAACGACCAAATACTGCAATTGGAGGGATTCCTCCAAAGCAAAAACTGGCACTAGTTGCCTAATCCTCTACCTTTAGCTGCGGTTAAAAATGGGGGGGGATTACCACACATATGTAAATATAAGGCTACTTTTTTGTAGGGTTAAAATGACACCGCCCTTATTTGCAGTTATTGTGCATGTATTTCGGAGCATTTGTTTGGATTGGACTATGAGGTAGGTGATAGAAAAAAGAAGATGAAGTAATTTATCCTGTTGATGATTTACTTGCAAAATTTGGAGCTGGTGAGCAATGGATTTTCACCCAAAAAAATGGTGATCCCTATTGATTGTTTATAAATTGTACTAAATTGGTCAATTTGAACATATATTCTAAGATTGAAGGCTTCTTTGGTGCAGAGCCAGAAACTACGATTCAGACCTACCTATTTACATATAGCTAATGATAAGAATTATGCGAAACTACAATCCTTATCACTTAAGAGCTCTTGAAGTTATTGCATAAATATTGCTTTTTTAGACTATAATGAATCTATGGCGATTAATTATGGGTCAGTTTCGGTATGGACTATGAGACATTAATTCAAAATTTTTCGACAAAATTCAAAGTGTCAAAAGACACGATCACGAGGTATGTAGACACTTATCTTGCTGCTCAATCTGATACGTCACTAAAAGAAATGGATCCAAACCTCCTTGACAAGATTTATGATGAGTTATGGGCGGAGGCCCAAAATGTCGATATAGTCCAAGAACCTCAAGAAGTAAATAAAGAAGAGGAGTTGGATAAAATAGTACAAGCACTTAAAAAATCGTATGAATCATTAGCTTTAAAGCTAGCCCAAGAGTTCCAAGAAAGAGAAGACGCCATGCTTCATACAGAGGCATTCAATAAACAAAGAATTGTGGATTTAGAAGCTCAACTCGCTGTAAAAGATGTAGCACTTAAGAGCGTCACAAGTGAGCTGAAAGGTGTCGCCCAAACTAATGGCGGCCTATCGCAACAATTACGTGATTCATTGGCCGCCCAACAGGCCTTAACTAAGAAGTTGGACGGTTTAAATAGGGATGTTAGCGAATATCAATTAGATAACTCAACACTTCACGATAAAATAAGAAGGCAAGAAAAGTTGTATAGTGAGCTTGATATAAAGTATCAAGAGGTACTTTTAACACCATTACCGCAAGCATCGCCAACCCCACAAGACATCGAATCTGCAAAAATAATTGAAACGCTTAGAAAAGAAAATGATCTACTGCGACGTGATATTCGTGATATGCAACCTGAAAATACCGATGAAACTCTTTCTGCGCAAGGATCTTCGTCCTCTTTAGCAGAAGAGTTAAAGGAGGCCGATAATATCCCTACAACAGAACCAGAACCAGCACCGGAACCAAAACCACATGTCACGCAAATGTATAAGGCTAACTTGGCTGAAATCAAAGACACTTCTGCAAACATTAGCTTCTCAGAGTTTAAAAAACAGTTTGAGTCCAAGTTCAAGAGCACAAATAGCACGGGACTGAAAGATATGATTAAGTATATGAATAGCCTTGATAAAGATACAAACATGAATGAGAAAATTAAGTTTGAGAAATTGGGCGTCAAGATGCATGAAATTGCCATATCACGCAAAGACAGCTGGTGGTCAAACAGTGCTATCATCGGTAAAGGTCGCTCAGCAGATGCAACAACCGTGTATAAAATCATGGCAGATAAAAATTTTTCACTCGTCGGAGGAAAGGATTTAGAAAAGCTCCATAAAGCTTCTGCTCCAGCGGGTGAGGAAGTGAGAGATAACCCAACTAAATTCATAAGGTGACTAGCGAGATGACACAGTTAGATGAACACTCTCACGGTTGTCGGTCGGTTAATCCTCCCTCAACAATTGTTTAATCCTTTCTGCACCTACATTTTTAAGCGTTTCTATATTTCTTTGAGGTATGTCCTCTGTGTTACCATAGTTTGTAATGGCTTTTTCAAGACTTTCTTCCCTAAGAATATGGATCATGGGATAGGGTGAGCGGTTGGTGAAATTAGAAACATCATCAAATTCAGTGTCAGCAAAACAATAATTAGGATGAAAGGTTGCAAGTTGATATATACCATCATACCCGTGCTCATTTAGATGGCATTCGGCACCATCTACAAAGTCTAAATACTGATAAAAATCCTTAAATAAAAAAGGGAAAAGCATTAAGGTGGTCTCGACTGAGGGGGTTTTATCTAAAAAACAGAGTTCGGATAATAACGATTCAAGAGCTTGATTACGTTTTTTTGCATGAACAATATTGTATTTTATACTATTTCTTGCTAATTCACGCTTGGCAAAAGGGCATATATTTAGTTTAACAATAAAAGAAGTCATCCAATTTTTGGTTTTATCTATAATGTGCTGATCTGAGGTCATCATTATTTTGTGTTACCTCTCCAATGTTCATTAACGTTACCAGTGGTTAGGATAGAAGGGAATCCTAACTACTGATGCTAAAAATAATAGTGCTGCCTCTTGCATGACCCTGCAGGGTCCATATATGTCAACATTACCTAAAATCTTCTGGTAAGCTACATGTCCCAATCTCATCAGGTTATATCATCCTGCGAACAATCCACAAGCCTAGCTTGCAATTTATCGCGTTGTAGGGGGATTGGTCCTATGGATTGAGTGAGTCAAAATGCATGATCTCGGGATCTAATAACGATGCCCCCGCAATTTTAGTTACTGCTTTGCGTTTTTTCCTTTTAGGGCTTGGAAAAAACATGTGGGGATTATCAAACTGAGATCCCATGACTGGTAAATCAGCAGTTGCTAGAGATAGATTTAAATCTCTGGGGGGCACAAGGTCAGTTTGATGGTCAGCAGAATTCTCAAGTAGGGAGGAGAAGTACTCATCAACATCTAATTGTGTAAGAGGAGTAATGCCAACTGCCATCGCGGGAGCAGGAGTTGCTGATTCGAGCTCTATTGGAGTGCTGGGAAATCCTTCTGTAGTTATAGACGTACCTGTTTTCCTAAGATTTGATCTTAATCTTTCTTTGAGAGTATAAAAACATGTATCCTCAACAGCACCAACTGTGTTGATTAAGAATTTTTCGAGTGTTTCAGCGGTTACACCCAGAAGATTTGCAGCGGCTCTAAGTTTTGTTTTGGGCTCAATAAACGCCAGTATCTCCTCTAAGCTCAATTCATCAATTAGTCGATGTCTTTCCTTGACAAGATCCGTATACACAAAGCGAGTTTGAAGCTCACTTCGTGTAAGTGTTTTGAATCGATCAAAATCCATTGGCTGCTTATCATAGTTGAGGTTACTGATGAAACGCGCCAGCGTATCATCCTTTACGCCAAGAGATTGACTTGCCTGCAATAAGGATGAGCTTTTGACAAAGGCCTCATGAATATGACTTAACGGCATATCCCTTAAGGAGTTTCTATTTGCCAGAGAATTACTGCTAAATTCTGTAGGAGGATGAGAGGATGACTGCAAACGAGGCTTTTTGTTTGTAATTGATAACATGCTTGTTCTTCTCTAATGGGATGGAAGATAAGAAATTGTATTATATCTGCGAGGTATCAAAAATAGAGTCCGGAGGGTTTCAGTGAATTAAAATGAAGTGGCTCACATTAACTCACTGTTCGCTCAAATTAATTAGAGGTTGTTGAAAGAAGAAAACAGGAGAAAATAGAACATGAAGAAAGGTTAGCTGCTTGGATAAAGAAAAAAGAAGATTAATATTTCCGATGCCTCGATGATAAGATGTTCCAGGAGCTATGCCCCCGGACTTGCACTTTTGTTAGTTTGTTAGCTGAAGGATAGAGAACTTTCTTGTGTGTGACCATGCGGTAACTCTTCTTTAACCACTTTTTTTGCAGAATGTAGAGGTGGTTTCCCTTGATAAGGAGCTGAGTCAACAGTGGGTGAATTAGCTGCTGAAGAACGATCAACACCTAAGGCGTCCATTAATCCTCTTGTAGAGTCTGGAGCGTCTACTCTTGCTGCTTCTATCTTACGGGTTGCATAGTGAGGATAAAAGAATTTGCTGGCACACCATGATAAAATAGGTTTCGCAGCACCGTACCATAATGCAGCCAGAGCACCACCAATTACAGGAGAAAATGCTAAGAGACTTAATGCTCCGAGCTTGACCACAATCGGGGCTAATAATGGAATTGCTGCTAAACCACCCGTAAAGTATAATAAACTTACTACTGACAAAGAAATCAACGTCCACTTAATTGCTTGACCTACTAAAGGATGATTAGTAAAGAATCTATTGAACCAGGAGAAAGTCCCCTTTTCAGGTTGAATGCTTAAGGAAACGGGTTCTTGAGAGCTATCTCCCGCTAATGCTTTATGACGATTGTTTAAATATTTTGCTCCAGGTGTTGCGGTAATTACCAGTCCTCTGGCTGAATGGGCTTCTCTTGAAAGGGTTTGATCAACATAAGCCAATTCTTCTTGATAATGACTAAGATAGGTTTGTTTCATTGCCTCAGTATCATTGTAATCTCTATCCGTTTGAAGTTGAGTACCATTTTTAACTAAGAATTCTTCTACACGAAGCTTTACTAACTTAGAAGAAGAACGAAATATTTGCTCTGCCTGTGCATGACAACCGTTAACGACTTCTTCTTCAACTTCCGTCTCTAGGGGATAAGAAACTAATAAAGGAGCATGGCATGCAATAGCGGGAAGAGGGATGTGTGGGTATAAGGCCAACACTTTTCTTAACGGCTTACAGTCACTTAAATCCATAGTCTTATTAGATAAACTTATCTCAAATGGATCAATGCTTGGAGTAGTAATAAAATTACCTGGCACTGGATCGAGCAATGCTAAGTTAATAGCAAGCTTTTCTTTATCAATATTACCTAATTGTTTGGCAAGCAACAGTGCGGCTATCCCCCCACGGCTATGGCCGTAAACATTGAGGGTTATTTGGTGGCCAGCATTTATCTCTTGGGCAACGCGATCAATAACCTGCTCGCATTGCTTATCGAGGCCTGAGCCAAAAATGGCTCCATTAAAGCCATAATCGACACCACAACCATTAAATCCCATCTTAATTTGAGATTCACTTTCCTCGGTTCTTGTATGTAGAGAGCTAGCTAAAAAATGTCCTTCGTCGATTGAAAAGCCGGTACCGCTAAAATACACTGAAATTGTTTTATTCATTAGACAACGCTATGTTTAAAAAATATGCAAATCATAAGGCTTTGTGTCTTAAAAGTAAACAATTATCTGTTAATATCTAATGGTTTTTCTTTTTTGATGAACTTCTTTTGTTAATTTTGCAGCACCATTTAAAGTTATTCTTACAGTTTTTTTCAAATTTTTAATCATTGCCATGGTTTTTACCCCTTTTTTTCTTGGGACATTAAAAGTGAAATATATTCCAAATATCGGTATAAATTCACACAAAAGTTAGCAACTAAAAACCTTTCCTATTTGTAATTTCAATATGATAATCCGTATTTTTTTACCTGTCTAAGTATGATGTTAATTCAAACCATCAATGGACATAGAGAGATAGGGATGTATGATAGCACCATTTGTAGAAGCAATTGAACGAATTGATGACATTCCGTTGCTTTTGGCACAGATGAAGCAACTTCAACTGGCTGAATTATTAGACAAAGAGTTTCCTATGCATGGTAATTGGGAAGGCCTAAGTCTAGGCAATATAGTGCAAGTGTGGCTTGCTTATATTTTGAGTGAAGGCGACCATAGGTTAAATCACGTTGAGAGTTGGGTCGATGGATTATTAATAACACTAAAAAAATGCCTTGGTAAGGATGTTGTTGCGTTGGATTTTAGTGATGATCGTCTATCAAGGATTTTAGATTTTTTAGGTCAGGATGATCCGTGGGATACGTTCGAAGGAAACTTAGGGCAAAGTGTAATTCGCGTATATGATTTAAAACTCCAACGAGCCCGTATAGATAGTACAACGGCTAAAAGCTACACAACATCCGTAACTGATGATGGCTTATTTCAATTTGGACACAGTAAAGAGCATCGCCCAGATTTACCTCAGTTAAAAATTAATCAATCGGCATTAGATCCATTGGGAATTCCCCTTACAACCACGATAGTCAGTGGAGAAAAAGCCGATGACCCGTTGTATATCCCAGAGATCAGCAAGGTTCAAAAAATAATTAATGCACAGGGCGTTCTGTTTGTCGGTGACTGAAAAATGGCATCTATTGAGACTCGCACGTATGTTGCAAAAAGTGGCGATTATTATTTGTGTCCATTATCTGCGGTGCAAATGCCAGCCTCCACATTAGCTGAATTATTGGTTCCTGTATGGAATAATGAACAGGTATTGGTTGACGTCTACCGTCCAAAGAAAGAAGCGGACGAGAAGCAAGAAAAAATCGCTGAGGGCTTTAAGTATGTTGTCACGCTTCAGGCAGAAAAAGATGGCGCAGTATTTGAGTGGGAGGAACAGCGGTTAGTCGTGCACTCATTGAAACATGCAGCAAAGCAAGAAAAACAATTGGCTGCGGGAATAGATAAAGCCATTACAGCAATAGCTAGGTTTAATAAGACCGGACGCGGAGTAAAGCGTCTCACGCAGGAGGAACTAGAGGCTGCTGTGCATACGGTTCTGAAAAAACATAATGTATCCACCTTGATTCAATTGGAATACACTGAACTAATTAAAGGGTCACGAGGTCCTGCAAAAGCCAATCAGGAAGCGTATATTTTAGTGGAAAGAACACCAACTGTTAGCGCTAAAGTTGATCCCATTGCATGGGAAAGAGTTGTACGGAATTTGGGATGGCGCGTTTTTGTGTGTAACGATAAGGAGTTAACCCTAAGTGAGGCCGTTCTTGCTTATCGTCAGGAATATTTGATTGAGCATGGTTTTGCGCGCTATAAAGGGAAAAAATTGGGCTTAACACCTATATATCTCAGCTCAGAAACTCGCGTTAAGGGTCTCATACGCTTGCTTAGCATCGGCTTAAGAGTTCTTTGTTTGTTAGAGTTTAGCGTGCGCGAGGCACTTAAAAAAAAGATGAAAAACTCTCTGGAATTTACAAAGGGAATCCAAAGAGGTCAACGGACAGTCCCACAGCTGAAATGATGCTTAAGGTTTTTCGCGGGCTATCTCTTATTGTTCTGAATATCGATGGGGTGACTCGGATGGAAGTTACACCGTTGAACCCTGTGCAAGAAAAATATTAACGCTTTTGGAGCAATCGAAAAGTATTTACACTGAACTATTCAAGGAAGCTGTTGAACTGACTAAAAATTTGAGCGAACGGTGAGATTAAGGCTGAGAATAAGGAAAAAAACTTTCTGCTAAGGAGTTCTGAGCCATTGCACTAAAAACTTTTGCGTTTCTTCAAGTACGTGGGTGAGTTGCTGATATAGTCCTTCAAGTAATGCAGTGTGACCCGCCTTGTGATAGCGCTCGAGGTATTGGCAAGCATATTTTAGGCGTATAGTACCGCAATATAATGCGCTGCTTTTTATACGATGGGCAAGTTTTTCAATTTTTTTCCAATCGTTGTCTTGATACGCTTTTTCAATAGCCATATATTCCTTGGGTAATTCTTTTTCCATCAAGGTCAGAATTTCTTTTAAAAGATCAGCGCTACCGAGCTGTTCTACCGCACTTGGGGTGTGAAGTAGTGGAAATGCGCTGAGTTTAAAGAGAAGTGCTTCTGAGCGTGGTAAGTCGATCCCTAATGGACTTGGCTCCTCAAATTCTCCTGAGATTTCATTTTGCTCTGTATGCGCAATAGGGGAAGTTACAAAATGCGCGACGATTTCTTGTACTGTCGCTAATTTGATGGGTTTAGTGTAGACATCATTTAAGCCTGCTTCGAGGCACATGACTTCGGCATGCTCTCGAGCATGCGCCGTAAGCCCTACAATCGGTACGGGTTTTTTACCGTTCTCCTTCTCCCATGCTCTAAGCAAATTGGTGAACTCATAACCTGAAATACCCGGCAGGCCGATATCAGTGATGATCAAATCAAATGAGATGGCCTTTGCTAATTCAAGTGCTTTTTCACCAGTATGGGATGATGTAAAATGAAAGCCAGCTTTCGCTGTAATGGACTCTACCATATGTAATGCAACATCATTATCTTCAATTAACAGAAGATGAGGTATGTGTGATTTTGAAACTTGTTTTATTGGGGTAGAGGAAGTATCAATATTCTGATTTTTTGGTGATGTCTCGTCCATATGTTTGCCTAGTTTAAGGTTTAGATCAAAATAAAATGATGAGCCTTTGCCTTCCTCGCTTTTCAATTGTATCTCTGCACCTAACATTTTTGCATAAGTTTGAGCGATATGAAGTCCAACGCCGTGTCCTGAAGAATTGTTGTTGAGGGAAGAGGTTGTGCGAACAAATCTATCAAAAATGTTTGCTTGTTCTTTAGGTGGAATGCCAATACCAGTGTCAGAGATGCAAAACTGGAGTACCACGGATGATTTGGTATGAAATAGACACTGAATTTTTATTGTCACTGACCCATGTTGAGTGAACTTAATCGCATTACCCAGGAGATTTAATAAAATGCGGTGAAGCTTGTTTCTATCGCTAACCACATAATAGGGGACATTTTCATCGATGTCAGCTTTGAGCTCTAACCCTTTTAATTCAGTCATGGGTAGCTCAAGTTGTATAATATCTTGTATACATAATCTTAGGTTGAAAAGCTCAAGACAGGTGTCTTCTTCAGCCAGTTTGTCTGAAGAGACTTTGTTTAAAATGTTATTGAGTAGCCCTAATAATTGCTCGCCACTTTTATTGATCCAGCGTGCATATTGTTTCTCCTCAGGATCTCTTGTTTTATGTTCTAGAAGTTGTGAAATTCCAACAACGCCAGTCAGCGGAGTTCGAAGGTCGTGACTCATGTTAGCAATGAACATTGACTTGGCTTTATTTTGCGATTCCGCTTTTTCTTTAGCGATGCTAAGTTCAGAAATGAGCTCCAGCACCTGGTCATGTTCATAATCTATGTCTAAGGTGGTTTTTCCTAAGGTGCTGTCTTGATAATTCTCACTTTTAAGTGAAGCAAGACACAAGATGCCTTGTAGTTGGTTCTTCTCATCGTATAAAGGCCGCTTTTCAGTTTCAAAAATGATCGGGGAACTTTCTGGTGAGGGTAGAATGTGCTGTAAAGATAGTACAGATTTTTGAGTTTTGAGGACCTCTATATCTTTATTTGTTAGGCATTGTTTGTATTGATCGGAGATATTGAGCTCTTGATCCGTTTTGCCAAGGAGTTCTTTTACATGATTAAAGCCAAAAAAATGTAAGAATTTTTTGTTTGCGCCCTGGTAACGTAAATCCTCTGATTTCCATGAGACGATTCCTGGCATACTATCAACCAAGTTTTGTAGGGTAAGGTTCTTTTGTGCTGTTGCGCTCATAAAGCGTTGATCCATTTTTGATTCAAGTCGCGTTAAACTCATTGTTAGACATGAAAATGAACTTGAGTATACTACTAGCTTTCATCCTCTTCTAGTTTAATTACTTTTTGTACTCTTCTAGTGAACTTCCAAATTTTTTATAATTCGTTCTTTATATTGCTGATTATAATAGTCAGAACTTACGCAAAAATCATCAAAATTGATGTATTTTTAATCTTTTAAATCAAATAATTACGTAATAGACCTTTCTTTATCATGTACAGGGCTTCTTGCAACGGAGTGGATGTTCACATCTTATGTTTTATAGTTTTTGTATCTGTCTCGAATGATCAATAATAAGTTGAAACAACTGTTTGATGAATGAGCCGGATAGTTGATGTTTTTCGCTCAGTTGCTGATAAAATTCAAAAAGTTTTTGTTCTCTAAAGAGGTCAATAACATCACAGCCTTTTGCAGTTTTCAATTGTCCAATTTGTTTTGCAAGATCATCACGCTTAGCTAGGTGCTTGATGATTTCGGCATCAATACGTTCGATCTCACTTCGTACTTGCTCAAGTTGAGTCGTTGGAGTGGATGCTTGTTTTTGGGTTTTGACGATGTTTTCAACAACAATAAATGCCGTTAAATTAGGGGTCGTATCTTGAATATTTTTAGCGATGAGATCTAATCCGTAGAGATTTTTACAACGCTCTGGTGCAATCACTGCGGTATGCTTGGGCATTATTCCCTGGGCAAGTGCGAGGGCAGCTTGCGCGGTATCGCACCATTCGATCAATGATGCTTGGCTTATTGTTTTGGCTAAATATTCTTTACATTGCAAAAGCCCTTGGGGATGTGATGCAATGTGGGTAATTTCAGAGAGTTGAGCTCCCTTCGCGCCCAGTAAACATTGATTAACTTCAAGCCAAAAGGAGTCAATCAATTTGAATGCGTGCCGACCCATAGCCTCAAGTGCGGGTTGAACAAGCCCGCCTGTGAGGTTAACAACAGGGAGTATACCCATGTTAACT
This sequence comes from Legionella sp., assembly GCA_044233795.1. Taxonomy (GTDB): domain Bacteria; phylum Pseudomonadota; class Gammaproteobacteria; order Legionellales; family Legionellaceae; genus JBIIJL01. The sequence goes on from JBIIJL010000013.1 coordinate 11,795, forward strand.
TTCCCATGTTCCAGGGCTTGGAGTACACCTTCCATGTCAATCAAATAAATCAATGACATGTTGATGTGTTTTTCTTTTCCATATTGTAATGCCGCTTCTTCTGAAAAAGACCCTCTATCTCCTGAAACACCGAATCGAATCATATTGACACCGTTATTGATGTGCTATTTGTAAAAGGAGCAATTTGGTAGCTTCCCAGTCAATGCAAGGATCTGTAATGGATAGTCCATTTAAATCAAGCTTATTTTGCTGGGTTGGATCGACCGTTTGGTGACCATTTTTCAAGTAACTTTCTATCATAAATCCTTTGACGAGTTTTTTTAACGTTGGTTGATTTATTAATTTTTCGAGAATTTCTAACACAATATTTGGCTGTAAGAGATGATTTTTTTTTCCATTGACCAAGCAGTTGTCATGGCTTACATCAATGATAACGGAGGGATTGCGAATATGATGATTTTTCATGAGCTGATGGACTTCTTTAAGATGAGCATTGGTGTAATTTGGTGCATGGTTTGCGCCTCTTAATACAAGATGGGCATAATGATTGCCATGGGTTTGTACTTCATCTCCGTCGAAAACAGCAACATGTGGATATTGGGCCGCGACGACGCTATTCACCCCGATCGAAAGTTCCCCATGGGTGGGATTTTTCAAACCTACAGGGCAATCCAATGCCGAGGCAAAAATTCGATGCTCTTGATCTTCAGCACTCCTGGCACCGATGGCGACCCAGGACAGTAGCTCCATAAAACCTTTGGCGTTATGGGTAAATAATGCTTCATCGGCAATGGGTAAACCTAGGTTAATGACATTGACCATCATTTCGCGAGCATATTTAATGCCAGCCTCAATGTTTGGTGGTAAAAAGAGATCTGGTTGATTCACTGGGCCTGTCCAGCCTTTAGTTGTTCTGGGTTTTTGAATGTAGACCCGCATCACAAGCTTAAGGGCATGTTTGACTTCTTCATTCAAAGCGGCTAATCGTTTGGCATATTCTAGTACCGCCTCTTTTGGCCAAGCAGAGCAGGGACCAACAATGATCAATAGGCGTTGATCAGTGCCTTCAAGAATCGCTCTGATCTCGCGCCGGTCTTCTACAATTTGTTGTTGTGCTGCAGCTGTTATTGGAAAGGACCGAATAATATCCTCAACAAGTGGTAGTTTTTTAATTATGGTGTAGGCCATGATGTTTCCTCCCATTTAATTGTAGCCTATTGGCTTATCGCCTTGTGCCAGGTGGTGGAATTTTTTTAGCCAAAATAGGGGCTGTTGACATTTGATCCTCCGGTCGCCGACGTGCCGCGGTTTATCCGTGGCATCCAGGAGATACTTATGTTAAGAACATATTTCTTCGCATAAATCATGCCATGCTGGATTAAACTCTTCGATTAAATTGAGTTTCCATTTTCTACGCCAATTTTTGAAACGTGCTTCGCGTCTGGCCGCTTTGCTTTGAAGCGAATGTTGGTCGGTGGATATTTTGAGCCATGTAATTGTCTAAAAATCGATAGATTAGTTGAGCCTACCTGAGAGCCATTATGCTATCAAGTATCTCTGACGGTCACCACAGGTAGTTCGCGCCATGCTGTTGTATAGTTAGGGGATTTTAAAAATTGTTGCATCGACCATGGTTGGCTGCATCCAGCGGCTGCTAGGAATAAGGAATGTTTGCCAAATTTTTGATTGATGTTATCGATAAGTGTCATTTTCTGCTCGATTTTTAATAATGCTTCGTTGCTTGGTTGATAAAAGAGATCAATTTGATGAAATCCTTTATCGACCAAGTCGCTTACTAAAACTCCAACTTTTTGGTAATGAATCCCCGACCGATATATTTTTTTAAGACAACATTTCGTAATGCGTGTAAGGGTGCATAGATCATCTGTTGCGTGAATGAGTTTGAAGTCAATGGATTGATGATATTGGGGGAGATCATCTCGAAAGCGATGAGAGTGTATAAACACCGAAAGATGTCGTGCAAGTAGTTTCTCTTGGCGCAATTTTTCATATACACGTGCACAGTGGTGGCTGACGGCTTCGGCAAGTACACGATATTCTGTTTGCAGCGCACCAAAGCTTTTTGAAGACATGATGCTTTGTTTTTTGCAAGGTGTTAAAAGCGCAGTGCACGGGGTGCCATTAAGCTCCAGAGTGGTACGCATCAAGTTGATGTTAAAATTTTTTTTGATAACTTGTGGGTTGGTTTGTTGTAGATCCGCTGCGGTATGGATGCCTTTAGCAACTAGACGTGCCTGCCACTGTCGTCCAACCCCCCACACGTCGCCAACTGCAATATTGCTGAGCCATTCTTCATGATGGTATAGGTTAAAAACGGGTATTTTTAATTGTTTTTTAGCAATATGATTGGCAATTTTGGCTAGTGTTTTGGTTTTACCAATACCAATGCTGGTTGGGATCCCAGTGTTTTTGAGCACACGTTTTTGCAATGCTTGGCAAAATGCTTGGTGCATGGTTCTTGGCATGCTGCTTAAATCTAGGAAGGCTTCATCGATAGAGTATATTTCAACAGCAGGCCAAGTTTCTTCAATTGTACACATGACGCGATGAGAGAGGTCGCCATAGAGAGTATAGTTAGAGGAAAAAACATTGACGCGATGCTCTTTGCAAAGCGCTCTTACCTTAAAATAAGGCTCTCCCATTTTGATGCCGAGCGCTTTGGCTTCATTGGAGCGGGCAATGACACAGCCGTCATTGTTGGATAGAACAATGATAGGCTCATGCTTTAAGTCAGGTCTAAAGAGGCGCTCACATGAAGCGTAGAAATTATTACAATCGATCAGGGCAAACATCAGTGTACCTGGTGTATAACATGGGTAACGACTCCCCATACTACTAAATCGATATCGTTGGTGATGTCGATGGGGTCGTATGCGGGATTTTCTGCCATAAGCTTTACCTGATTTCCTAAAACTGCAAGTCGTTTGACCGTGAGTTCGCCATTGAGGGCTGCAATGATGATTCTGCCGTGCGTAGCCTCAAGGCTTCTGTCAACAATTAACATGTCGCCAGATTGAATACCTGCGTTTTTCATTGAATCTCCACGCGCGGTCACAAAAAAAGTTGCCGCGGGGTGTTTGATGAGATGGGTGTTTAAGTCAAGTTTTTGTTCAATATAATCATCAGCAGGAGAAGGAAATCCTGCTTGAACGGTGTTTGCGTAAAGCGGCAGACTAAAAGAGTGGCTTTGTGCAAGAAGCGTGATGACATCACCGATGCGCGAAACAGGAATGCGTATGGGTTTGGTTGCTTCACCATAGAGGTTGCGCCCCTTTGGGCGCCCAGCGCCTTGTCGTTTTCCACCACGGTTCATAGCATATGATTTTGATTAGTGTACATTAATTAAATGATAGATTGTAAAAACAGATTTGTAAATCACTAACGCTTTTTATATATTTTCTGCTTGGATAAAAGCTCTTAATAAAGCCTTAATGTTTATATGTTAGGCTTCTCGCTTCAAAATCAAGCCAACAAAGAGGCGACAACATGTCAAAAGAAAAGTCAAAAAGCACAAAAAAATCTTATTCTCCATATCGTAAGAGCGATTCACCACGTCATGCTTTACGTGAAGAAGTAAAAGCTAGTTGTGCGGCGAAGGATGAAGAGGGGAAGGTAGCTGCGAAGTCATTGATTTCCTTGTTCGCAGCGAAAATACCCGCTCGTATCCCCTTATCTTGTAAACTTCAGGCGAATTTAACTAGAAGAGATGATATCGACCGCGGCCCAGGTCCTGTGTGTTAATCTGATGTACGGTGGATTGTTCTCCGGACCTACAGTGATTGGTACGGTGATTATGCAGTCTGCTAGTTATATGATGGTTAGGCCCTCGTTCCCTTGTCTAGGTTAATCCTGCCATATATCATTACTCGGTATGTTAATAAAGAGGAATGAATATGGCTATCTGGTTCAAATCATTTACCGTTGATGATCTCAATCATCGCGGTATAAACACGATGAGCGATTTTCTTGGTATTCAATTTACTGTAGTGGGGGATGACTCACTGACGGCGACCATGCCAGCCAGTGAGCGGACCAAACAACCCATTGGCATTGTTCACGGGGGAGCTAATGTTGTTTTGGCTGAAACCATTGCAAGTACTGGTGCAAATGCAGTCGTTGATATCGAAAAGTACTATTGCGTAGGCTTAGAAATTAACATTAATCATATCCGCTCAGTGCGAGATGGTCTTATTACAGGGGTTGCCCGGCCTATTCATTTAGGGCGAACTACACAAGTTTGGCTTATTGATCTCTATAATGAAGCGGGCAACATCACCGCTTCTTCTCGAATGACTGCTTCAGTGTTATCTAGATCATGAAGGTGATTGTTGTGTTGGGGTGTGGTAATCATCATCATCATCATCATCATCATCTGATGCTAACAGTGATTCTTTTCTAACATCAGAATCAGGTGATGTTGTTGGTAATGTTTTAACGGTCTGTTCCGTGTCGTCATCACTGGATGTTAAAGTCGTTGATGATGGTGGTGGTGGTGAGGGGGCATGTTTTGCGTCCTCGACCGTTTGTTTTAGAATCTTAGCAGTAGATGACGACTCATGCGTGGGCTTTGTTTGTGGGCTTTCTTCCTCAGGCTTGAGTTCTTCAAGATATTTTTGATACAAGCTTTTAGCTTTTTCAGGCTCAGATCTTGTCGCGCCAAAAAAAGTTGCAAGACCGGCCAACCCAGTTGCAATTCCTATACCTAAAGCAAAAAGACCGCTACCTATGGTTTGTGCGATGATAGGAATTGGAATGGCTGCAATGATGACGCCTAAGGTAATTAACAGCGAGCCTATGACCATACCAAGCGTTGATGGTTTGTTGGCTTGGGTGGTGGCCTTTGCCCAAGCATTCATTTTTGCTTCTCGATGGGTTTCGGCCTGTGTTGCATTGTCTGGTATTTTTGAAACCAAGTCGGTACAGTTATTTTCTTGTTCTGCAGTCTTAAGCATAGCTGCTAATTGAGCTTTAGATACCTTAACCGTTGCCCAATTATATTTATCTTCAGTGCTTAAACGCGTTTTTCCATCTAAAGCTTGACTATCATGTAATGCTTTAGTGTTAATTTTTTTCTCTAAAAATGGCGAAAGATCACCGCTAGCGCCTAACGTGCTGTGTCCTTCTTGAGTTCTAATATTAGTCGTGCTGGGTGCGCTGGACTCGATGCCTAGTAGGACTAAATCACGTGCTTTGTGTAAATAAAGATGCCCCCAACTGCCTGATTCATCAGGAAGAAGGCCTAGGCTGTCTTTATTGCCTTCCATATTAACGCGGTGGCTACCACCAATGGCTAAATTAATACCAGCATGTGGCGATGAACCTATGATTGCTTTAAACGTATCGGCCAGAAAACCTGCGATACCTGATTTGGTTTCAGCAGGGCTACCGTTAGCATCAAAGCCTGCCACGCGATGAGTAGCATATGCACGGGATTGAGCTTGGCCATTGGTAATAAATTTAAAAAATGTGGTTTGTTCTTCTGGTGAAAGATCGCTTGTATCAAATTTTACCCGACCACCATGAATCAAATATTCACCAAGCACGTAGTTTTGGTCCGGTAGTTGGCCATTAACAGTCAAGGTACCCTTGTCCATGGCGATTAGCGTGTGCCTAAGTGCTTTGGTGTTGGGTGTATCAGGTATCAATGTGTCTGATAGCAGCGCCAAGCCAGAGCGTGATTGATATTGACTTAAGTACTGTTGAATCAGCGGTTTAGCAAGAAGGGGTAGTTCTTTGGTAAAATTCCCCGAATCACGGCGTATATCTTCAACCTGCATTATCTTTAGGAGCTCTTCACTCCGCACAGCACTCTCGTATGCTTGGAATTGTGGACCGGCTTCAATTGCACCTGATTTATTGACATTGGTTAAAATACCGTCGTCTGCTGCAACAAACAAAACAGACGTAATGGCTAAAATTTGAGAAGGTTGCATGCTTGCTACTTCTTCTTCACTAAAACCGCACGATGTTAAAGCATGCTGGATACGAGGCCAGTCATAAACGAAATAGGTTGATGTATCTTTTTTGTCTATTGCCTCAAGTGCGGCAGTAAGTTCATCAGGAGATAACTTTTTACTATCTTGTCTGCGTAAGGAGCCTCTGGTGTTAATGGCATCGGTCAAACGGACATTGTCATTTAAAATTTTTTGAACATTCTCTATAAATTGTTTTCGCCATACCTTTTTTTCTTCGGGGAATAGAATGATGTCTGCAGGCATATCGCTCTCACATTAGTTGAATTTAAGCTTTATTATACAAAGTATAGCTTAAGAGAGTATGAGGAATAGTTACGTGCGGCACCAAAAAATATAAAACAACTTAATGTTTTATTAATAAACTTTATATATAATATTAATCCAGAAAGATTTAAATTGCTTCTGTGTGAATGATGAACTTACAAAAGGAATGTACTATGTTAAGACAATCGTTACTTGGAATCGTGATATTTTTAACCATAGCCTCATCAGCTTTTGCTGATAAAATCATCAAACTCAGCCCAAATGAATCAAAGTCGATAACAAATAGCACTCTCTGGACTGTCAAAGCCATCTGCAATGTTCAAAGTAAAAATGCCAACAGCAAAATCCGTGTTAGTGTTCTTGAAAATAAAGGTGAAGTGAATGGAAAACAGCTAGCTATGGGCCAGGCAACATCGGTCATCTTAAAGCACCAAGACCGGATATCAGTGAGTGCTGAGCCTGGAACAGTCGTGATGATTGTCAATACAGGCAATGACTCAGTCGAAGCGGTATGTACAGCATAATGCCTCGGCGTTTAGTTTGAAAATCAACACTTGCACCAATCGTTAGACGAGCTTATCCTAAGATTAATATCCACTATGATCATGAGGTTAAAAGTGTGGCCAAACACTTTTAACCACTCTTAGGATGAACATGATTACAGCCTATCTTAGCCAAGAACAACTTCAACCAATTAATATTACCCTAAAAAATCAAGCACTACTCCTTGATGCCGTTTGGGTAGATTTGTTGCTTCCTACAAAAAAAGAAGAGCAGCTCATTGAAAGTACGCTTAGTGTTAACATCCCTCTCCGTGAGGAGTTGCAAGGGATTGAACCCTCTAGTCGTTTATACTGTGATAATGGCTCGTTATTTATGACTGCAACCATGATAGCTAAATCTAGTTCATCTGACCCTGAGTGTGATGCCATTACGATGATCTTAAAAAAAAATTGTCTGATTACCGTTCGCTATATTGAACCGCTTGCTTTTTCATTATTTATTTCGCATCTCCCAAAGTTGCCGCATCAACATCATGATGCGATCCATTTGGTCATAGCGTTGCTTGAGGCTACTATTGATCGTATAGCAGATATTACAGAACGCATGGGGCGTTGTTTAGATGATTATTCTGTGACTATTTTTAGAAATGGCTCTACAAAAAAAATCAAATTAGATTATAACCAATTGTTGCGCGAGTTAGGTTTAAATGGTGATTTAAATGCAAAGGCGTGGGAAAGTTTAGTTAGTTTTATGCGTTTAAATAGCTTTTTTGCCCAGAATGCCGCTGATCAAATAGATGATGAATTGAAGATAAAATTATCTAATGTGACAAAAGATATTACAGCTTTGCGCGATCAAGTGAATTTTTTAACTTCTAAAGTGAATTTTCTGTTGGACGCAACCCTAGGTATGGTGAATATCGAACAAAACAATATTATTAAAATCTTCTCAATTGCGGCTGTCATTTTTCTTCCTCCTACATTGATTGCGAGCATTTATGGTATGAATTTTCACCGTATGCCCGGGTTGGATTGGGTGTTTGGCTACCCCATTTCCGTAGGAGTTATGATATTTTCTGGGTGGTTGCCATACAAATACTTCAAAATCAAAAAATGGTTATAAAATGTACGAACAACCGTTACAAGATGCTAAGACCAAAAAATGGTCGATGTTGTTGGTCTATAACGTGTATCGATTGGTTATTATTTTGTTGTTGTTTGGCTTGTTTTGGCTTGAGGCATATAATCGAATCAATGCGTTAGCGTTTTGTGGTGCATTACTCCTTTATACGATGTTTGGTCTGACTTTTTTCTACTTGTGGTATGCTCGCGCGCTTCAATTTGAACAACAAGTACTCTGGTCAGGTGCCATCGATACCATCGTGATTGTGCTATTTATTAACGCGATTGGTTATATTCAATCAGGACTTGGGATTTTATTAAATGCATTAATAGCAATGCTTAGCATCTTGATGCCAGGGCGACTTGCCATTTTTTTTGCATCAGTCGCGAGCTGTATGTTGCTTGGCATTAGTATTTTTCAGTATGAATATGGTAATCAGCAGAATTTTAATACCTTCTTCTCAACAGGGATTTATGGTGCTGGATTTTTTGCTACGGCTATAACAGCGCTCTATCTAGCCAATTGGGTACGCGTCACGGAGCACTTGGCCAAACATCGTGGGCAAGAGCTGTTGAGCATGCAGCGCTTGAATGAATATATCATCGGGCGTTTACAGTATGGAGTAATTTATCTTGATGCGGAGCGAAAGGTGAAGCTCATCAATAAGGCTGCTCGCGAATTCTTTAACCATGATTCAAACAAAAAACTAACTCTACGGGGACTCTCAAGATCACTGCATCAAAAATATCAGGAATATTTGTCTAAAAAAAAATCACACAAAATCCCAGCTCATACGATCCTCGAGAAACATCATTTGCAAGTCCATTTTTTTCCATCGTCAGTCACGGAAAACCCAGAGGTACTCATTATTCTTGAAGATATGGCGTTAATAGGGCAACAAGCTCAACAACTTAAGCTTGCATCGCTTGGAAGGTTTTCAGCAAGTATTGCTCATGAATTGAGAAACCCTCTCGGCGTTATCATGCATGCAGTACAATTAATGGGAGATGAAGGGGAGTTAAGCCAAGAAGATGAGCGATTAAAAGAACTTGTGATGAAAAATGGAGCACGCATGAATGCAGTGATAGAGAACGTTTTGAAAGTATCAAGACGACAGCAAGCATCGCCTGAATCTATTCAACTGACTGCTTTTTTAAAGCGATTTAAGCATGAGTACTGTTTGATCAATATTTGTAAGATGAAGATCAATATTCCCCAAAATAAACTCAAAACGATTGTATTTGATCCGAATCATTTGGAGCAGATTTTAGTCATTCTTTCTGACAATGCAATGCAGCACGGACGAGATGAGGCAGGTCAGGTTGAAATCGCCGTCTCTGTTAAGCATCAGGGGCCAAATATGAGTTTAGAAATACGTGATTCGGGCCCAGGTATTCCACATCACTTGCATAATGAGGTATTTGAGGCATTTTTTACGACGGCTCACAATGGCAATGGCATGGGCTTATTTATAGCTCGAGACTTGTGTGAAATCAATCAGGCCCATTTAAGCCTTATCGAAACCGAAAATGGATGTTGTATGGCGATAACGCTTAATCAAAATCAGGGTCTTGAGCTATGAATGAATCTAAAGTGTTGGTGATAGATGATGAGCCTGATATTCGCGAATTATTGATGTTAACCCTCTCGCGTATGGGGATTTCTTGTGATGTTGCGGCTGGGTGTCGCGAAGGGCTTTCTTTGATAGCTCTTCATGAATATTTTCTTGTGCTAAGTGATATGCGCTTGCCGGATGGTGATGGTTTTGAAGTGGTTCAATATATACAACAATATAAACCGCAACTTCCAGTGGCGGTGATTACAGCATTTGGTAGTGTTGAAAGTGCTGTTAATACGCTTAAAGCTGGGGCATTTGATTATGTTTCAAAACCTATTGATTTAACAATGCTAAAAACATTGGTAAATACCGCACTTAGCATGTATCAAAAATCACCACCAGCGCAAGATGAACTTCTCATCGGTGACAGCGAGCAAATGAAGTTATTGCGACAACACATCAATAAATTGGCACGCAGTCAAGCGCCAGTTTATATCCAAGGTGAATCTGGGGTGGGTAAAGAGTTGGTTGCGCGCCTGATTCATGCTAGTGGGCCAAGAAGTGATAAACCATTTATTCCTGTTAATTGCGGAGCAATCCCGAGTGAACTTATGGAATCTGAATTTTTTGGTCATAAAAAGGGAAGTTTTACCGGAGCGGTTGTTGATAAGCAAGGATTGTTTGTTGCAGCGCAAGGAGGGACTTTATTTTTGGATGAGGTTGCCGAGTTACCCTTGGCAATGCAAGTGAAGCTTTTGCGCGCTATCCAAGAAAAAGCAGTTAAACCTGTAGGTGAATGGGCTGAAATACCAGTGAATGTTAGGATTTTAAGTGCTAGCAATAAAAACTTGATGGAGGAAATAGCAAAAGGGCGTTTTAGACAAGAATTATATTATCGGATCAATGTGATTGAATTGCGGGTACCACCGCTGCGAGAGCGAGCGTCTGATATCCCATTACTTGCAGCACGAATTTTAGAAAAATTATGCGCAGAGCAAGGACGAGAAAGAATAGCTCTTCCTCAAACCTGTTTGGATGTTTTAATGAACTACCCTTTTCCTGGCAATGTTCGAGAGCTTGAAAATATTCTAGAACGGGCTATAGCATTATGTAATGACAACGTTATTAATGTCCTAGACCTTCAGTTAGCCGAGAAAGATGAGCTCTTGAAGGAACATCAGGATACCCATTATTTAGACAGCTCACTCCAAGCGCGCGAAAAAGAACTTATTCTGAATGCGCTTGAAAAAACCAAATGGAATCGCACCCAGGCCGCTAAGTTGTTGGGGGTGAGTTTTAGGACACTTCGCTATCGGTTGAAGAAACTGGGAATTGAGTAAGAATTGATCTTCAGTTAAGAATGGGGAAGTTGTCAAATCCCTCGCCAAAAATTCAAAATTCAAAATTCAAACAAAGCCATCCAAGAAAGTAAAAGCGCTCAGGAGTCGACATATTTATGACGCCCTGTTAATATAAAAGGCACTGTGTCGTTAAAATATGTCGCAATTTCGTAATGCCGTATTGTTTTAGGAGAATTTATATGTCTTATTTGTCAGAGAATAACAGACAAGATATTGAAAAATTGAAAGATTATTACCAATTGCTGTCTTTAGATTCAAAGCAGTTTTTCCCATCCAAGCTAAGTGCCGCAATACTTAGGTACCAGAGTGGTTCAGAGAATGAAAGCATTCTTGCTCTGGAACTTTGCAGGGCTTTCTTAAATGAGGAGGATTTTATCAAAAATTGGTCTTTAATTGCTTCTGAGGATTGTCTTCAATTATTTTCTACATCGTCACTTATTCTTGCTGTAAATAAACTTAACCACGTGGGTTTATTAACAGGGGATCTAGCGCAGGCTAATTTTGATACTGTGGCAAAAAAACAAGGCCCACGCCGGGTTGCTCAAGCATTTGGCCTACTTAACCGCGAGGTTTTATTAATTGGGAATGCCGCTCAGGCTAATTTTCATGTCCTGGCACTACACGAAAACCCATATTCGTTTGCTGAAGGTCTTAACATGCTTCACGGTTTGGGGATATTAGCTGGGGATATAGCGCAAGCTAATTTTAATGCGATGGCAGAACACCAAGACCCATGCGCGGTTGGTTGCGCCCTTTACCTAATTAAAGACGCGGGCTTATTAACAGCAGATGCGGGGCAGGCTATTTTTGAGGCTGTAGTAGGACACCAATATCCAGGAGGAGTTGCCTCCGCCTTAGATATACTTAGCGATGAGGGCTTATTAACAGCAGATGCAGCGCGAGCGAATCTTGATGCTGTTGCACGACATCAAGATTCAGTCGGGGTTGCTCGAATTTTTAGCTTACTTAATCGGGTGGGCTTGTTAACTGGAGATGCCGCGCAAGCTAATCGTGATGCTGTGGTGAGACACGAAGACTTCTGTTCTATTTTACTATCTCTTTTCCGACTTAATACGGTGGGATTATTAACGAGAGATACGGCACAGGATAATTTTAATGCTTTGATTACACATTCAGCGATCTTATTTAATACTGAAATTACGGAACTTTGGATGAGAATCCCAGCCCATCGATTGACCCAAGCACGATTTACTGCATTGATAGAGATTTGTCAGCAATACAGAGACAATCCAGCTGCGGGCTATGATTTTGTCATTGCTCACATCAATCATGAAATACTCGACCTAAATCCTGCTGCTGAGCCCACAAGGCTTAATCTAAGGCAAAGTACGCATACGGCAAGCGTTCATCAAACGGTATCTGAGTCAGCAACAAGGCTCATGGTTAATTACCGCAGTGAACTTTCAGTTGAAAGGATTCAGGATCTCTCGCGTTGGCTTAATGCACAATCTTCTCCGCCTTTCAAAGTCATGGTGGCCAAGCGTTGCTTGCAACGACTGATAGACCAATACTACGTTTTTATCGATAGTGGCTCTGGTGTGACTACGAAACAGCTTTTATCGTTGTTCTGGATTGCTATTCATGATGATACGCGTCGTATGGGTACTTTAGAAAATGCAAAATTACAGCTCATTGAGGGGCTTTATGAAATGCAACGTGAGTACAATTTATCTGAAACAGGAGTGGATAATGGCGCCGATCGCGATCTCCCTTCTTGTCCTGCAGGTACATTTAATAAAATTATTGAGAAGGGGCATGGAGTGCATCCTGATATGGTTGTTAATTTTATTAGCATGCAGGGATTTTCTCTGAAACTTCTGCGGGTGGTGAGGGAAGAGGCCATGGCTTATTTGACAAGTTGTGCCAGTTCCAACATTGGTGTCTATATTGACGCGATTAAGGCAGAGGCCAATGCTAATAGTGTTGGACCTATCTGGGCGAAAATTCAAGCTGTTGTTGCAGACCGTATGTTTGAGGAGTTTCACTCCCTGTTTGGAAACGATAGAAGGAGACCTGATTTTTTGAGCGCTATTGCAGTTGGAGAGTTTTGCGCCCTAACTCCCGGTAATTTAAGTGAATTAGATCGATTCATCGGTCAAGTATCGCGAGATGACAGTGAAGCCGCTGCAGGGGTTGGCGCGGCACCGGATGGGTTTTTTGCTGCTGTAGCTACTAATGGCAAAACAAGTGGTGTGATCAAGAGGCCTCATCCATAAATCATGGAATTACAGAGCGGGACAAATCAAAGTAAGCTAATCTAAGTGTGCGCCAAGCGTGGCGCACACTTAGCGGTGTAAGTAGCCTAAGTGCGGCTGGGACATAGGTAACAAATAACACCCTATTATTTTTCTAATTGAAAATTAACTTCATCTATCTTTGCAGTGATTCTATCAATTAACATACTGTTTTTGCTGGCGAGTGTTTTGGCTAGCTTTAACTGGCGAAGAGCGTCTTTTTTTCGTCCTTGCAATAATTGGCACTGAGCCTCTGTGAAATAGGCGTAGTCCTTACGGTGGCTGGCCGCTGCAGCCCGAGCAAGCTGCTTACAAAGGGGTAAATCAGCTTTAAATTGTCTACTGCCTTGTAAAAGGATTTTTGCGGCCTCTTGGGCCTTGCCTGCGTCAATGAGACTTGCACTGTAGCTCATCATCGCTGCGTAGTTTTCAGGATAGTTGTTATGTAATTGCCCAAGTCTGAGCGATGCTTGTGTGTATTGCTCAAGACCAATTTCTGCTTGGGCTTCTGTAATGGTGAAATATAAATTATCTGGGTATTCTTTAAGAAGAAGGGTAAGCATTTCTTTAGCTTTAGTGTTTTTATTAATGTTGATAAGCGCAAGAATGTGGCCATATTGGCAGGCGACCATGCTTGAGTGTTTTAGACATTCTGATTGATAATACTCAATGAGTTGTTTTGTATTCTCCGTCACGCTATTTCGTATTAATTCTTTAAAAAGGTGATAATCAAGAGAATCTTTTTGAGAAACTGTTGTGAGGTGGGCACTTCGATTTTCAGCTTCTGCGATTCGGTCTTCATCTAATGGGTGGGTCCTGAGGATGGCAGGTATGTTGGCTGTGTAATAATAGCGTGAGTTTTGTTGCATTTTCTTAAAAAAATTCGCCATACCGCGGGGGTCGAGGCCTGATTTGATCAACATATCAATGCCTATCCGGTCAGCTTCTTTTTCATTTGAACGTACAAAATTGATGTTATCTTGAGCGAAGCCTGAGAGTGAGGCCATCAACGCACCACTACCTAAGGTCGGGTTGACAACGCCAAGGGCGATGGCTGCGAGCATACTCGCAAGCATGGGGACCTGCATTTGTTTTTGATGCTCAATCATTCGATAAAGATGATGAAGCCTTACGTGAGACATTTCATGCGCCATCACTGCCGCAAGTTCGCTTTCGTTGGCGGTCGCAAGAATTAAGGCAGTATTCACACCAATATATCCACCAGGGCCTGCGAATGCATTGATTTCCTGTGATTTAACAATGAAAAAATAAGGCTGAGCGAGCTGTCCATGACGTGCGAGAAGTCCTGCTAGATGATTAATATACTGGTTAGCTAAAGGGTCGCGCATCACGCTGTCTGATTGGTTAATTTGCTCAACGAATTCCTTTTCTAGCTGTTCTAGCTCTTTGGTGGAATAGGGGGAGTAGGCAATAGCTTGCGTAGAGATAAAAAGTAGTATGCTTAGAATAAAACGTAAGCAGAATTGCTGGGTTTCTCTTGAGAATAAATGTTTCATTGAGTTTGCTACGCTCATGGGCTACTCAGAAATTGAATAATTTGTTATCATACACCCTCATTAACGATGGTTTATCTATGCACAAACAGTATTTGCTGAAAGCGCTAAACTTAGCCCTGATGGGGCGCGGTCATTGTAGCCCAAACCCAAGTGTTGGTGCTGTTGCCGTATGTAATGGGAAGATTATAGCACAAGCGTATCATCAGGGGGCTGGATCTCCACACGCAGAACGTTTGGTATTAGAGCAACTTCCCCAAAATATAACAGATGTTACACTTTATGTAACCCTTGAGCCATGCAACCATTGGGGTAAAACACCACCTTGTGTGGATGCTATCATTGCTTGCGGTATTAAAACCGTCGTCTATGGAAAAAAAGATCCTAATCCGCTGGTGGTGGCCAATGATTCGCCAAATATGCTGAAGAGTCACGGTATTAATGTGGTGCATTATCCGCTTCAAGAGTTGGACGCTTTCTATGAGAGTTATGAGCATTGGCTTTTGACGAAGTTGCCTTGGGTTACTGCAAAGCTTGCTACCACTTTTGATGGCAAAATAGCAGGGCCAAATGGGCAAAGAATAGCAATCTCAAATCAATTATGTTCTGACTTTACCCACGTGCAACGCCTTTATACAGATGTCATTTTGACCACAGAACGCACCATATCTTTTGATGACCCACTGCTTAATGTGCGCTTAGGAGAGAGAACAGAGGGTAAAACCGTCGCAATTTTAGATGCGGGCTTAAAGATGAAAAGCACAGCAAAAGTATTGTTGAACGCTAAACACATACATGTCTATTACTCAGAAACACAACCAGCACCTCACCGAATTGATGCTAAAATATCATATCATCCCATGCCCACAAACAAAGGCCTGTTTGATGTCGGCGCTGTTCTTAAGCATCTTGGGTGTCTTGGGTTTCATGATATTTGGGTTGAGGCAGGGGCGCGATTATTAGACACCCTTCATCAAAAAAATCTAGTCAACAGAACGCATTTTTTTCTCGTGCCGAAGGTTTTGGGAGGAGATGGCGTTGATGCTTTCCTAAGTGAAACTATCTTTCATAGAAGATATGACGTGAAGTGGCAGACTATGGGGGATAATATGTTAGCATCCTTTGATTGGCGAAAGGATAAAGGAACGGTTGCATGTTCACAGGAATAGTTGAAACAAAAGGCAAGATTATTGAGCATGTCAGAGGCCAAAATGCTCATCGTCTTGTGATTAAAGCGCCGATGATTCAGCTAAGTTGTGGTGAAAGTCTTGCTGTTAATGGGGTTTGTTTGACTCTTTTGGAGCATCCAGAGGGACTTTTAGCATTTGATATATCGCCAGAAACGCTACGATTGACTACACTTAACCACCTTTATGTCGGCGATGAAGTGAATTTAGAGCGAGCGATGGTAGCTAATGCCCGTTTTGGTGGTCACTATGTGAGTGGTCATGTTGATACGACAGCACATGTTTTATCACTAAAAACTGTTGATCAATATCTTGATATCAGGGTTGGTCAATTTGCGATGCCTGCACAGCGTTTTCTTTTGCCAAAAGGCAGTATTGCGCTTAATGGGGTGAGTTTGACTATCAACGAAGTAGAGTCGGGCGCTATTAGCCTCATGCTTGTACCGCACACCTTGGCGGTGACAACATTTGCCCAACTAAAAGTTGGGCAGGTTTTGAATGTAGAGTTTGATTATTTGACACGGGTGATTGCTCATCAACTGCAACAGATGAATCTCATGGGTAATGTTGATATTGCATGATAAATGACTTAGAGAGGGTAGGACAATAAATGAGGTTAACCAAAACATGACGTATTTTTTTGCAAGTGTTGAGCAAGCTATTTCCGAGCTTCAAGCAGGTCGCATGGTAATATTAATGGACGATGAAGATCGTGAGAATGAAGGTGATCTCGTGATTGCAGCCGATCATATTACGCCGCTTGCTATCAATTTCATGTCGCGCTTTGGCCGCGGTCTTATTTGCTTACCAATGGCTCAGGAACTGGTAGATAAACTGGCCTTGCCAATGATGGCTCATAATAATCGCTCGCCCTATGGTACAGCATTTACCGTTTCAATTGAGGCGGCCACCGGTGTGACTACAGGCATTTCTGCCTCCGATAGAGCAAGGACGATTAAAGTCGCCATTGATCCTAAGAGTGGGCCGGATGATGTGATTTCACCAGGCCATATTTTCCCCTTAAGAGCACATCCAGGCGGCGTTCTCAAGCGACCTGGTCAAACTGAAGGAAGCATTGATCTCATGCGTTTAGCTGGATTAAGTCCAGCTGCGGTAATTTGCGAGATAATTAACGAAGATGGAACAATGAGTCGTCGTGATGACTTAGCTCTTTTCTCAAAGCAGCACAATATACCCCTGGTAACTGTCAAATCACTTATTGATTACAGAATAACGTATGATACATTGGTGGAGTCATCTGCTACGGCAAGAGTCCCCTTAATGGGGCGCGGTGATTTTTCAATGACTATATTTAATAATGCAATTGATGATGCTGAACATTTTTCATTGGTTAAAGCCCCATTAAAAAGCAATCCTGCGCCATTACTTCGTATTCATTCTGAATGTGTTACAGGGGATGTTTTTGGCTCTTGTCGTTGCGATTGTGGTTCTCAGTTGCAACAATCGCTAGATTTAATTGCTAAAGAAGGCGGTATCCTCATTTATTTAAGACAGGAAGGGCGTGGCATTGGGCTTTCAAACAAACTTAAAGCTTACGCTCTTCAGGAAAAAGGATTGGATACTGTTGATGCTAACATTAAACTTGGTTTACCTGTCGATAGCAGAGATTACGGGGTGGCTTTTCAAATCTTAAAATATTTAAAGGTTTCTTCTGTGCGTTTAATCACTAATAACCCTGAAAAAATCCGAGCATTAGAACGTTATGGTGTGAATATTCTTGAGCGCATCCCATTGGTTATTGAATCAAATCCTGAGAATCGTGGTTACTTGAAGGTCAAACAAGAAAAACTTGGTCATCTTTTAGAAATATATTGAGGGAGTTGGGAATGGGGCAAGGATATAGCGCAGTGGATTGCAATGATGTTTTATTTAAGGTCGCGCTAGTTGTAAGTCAGTTTAATCATGAAATTACACAGGCGCTTCAAAAAGGTGCATATGAGCACCTGCTTCAATGTGGATTTAACGAACAGCTTATCACGATTATTGAAGTGCCGGGTGCCGTTGAAATTCCTCTTGTAGCTCAAACCCTTGCGCGCTTGAATCAATTTGAAGCGATCATTGCCTTAGGTGCTGTCATTCGTGGCGACACAACTCATTATGAGGATGTGTGTCAGATGGTAAGTCAAGGGTGTCTACGCGTTGCTTTAGATTTTAATATACCGGTGATTTATGGGGTCTTAACCACGGAGAATGAACAACAAGCTTGGGATAGAGTTGGTGGTTCTCATGGTCATAAGGGTGTTGATGCAGTAGATGCCGCAAGATCGATGGTCTCGCTTTTAAAGAAGCTAGCACAGGATAAGCACAATAATCATTAGGCGCAGGCGCTATTTCTTGATAAAATGAACCCCCGTTTATATGCACTAACAATTTTTCTGCTATTGCGGTTCATGTCACCAGCATTTGGTTATCTATTGATGAGAAGCTCAATGTAAATATAGCATTACAACGGGGTTATTTATGACAAAATTTATTTTCGTGACAGGCGGGGTGGTGTCTTCTCTCGGTAAAGGGATAGCGGCAGCCTCGCTTGCTGCAATTCTTGAGGCGCGTGGTCTCAAAGTTACACTGATTAAGCTTGATCCTTACATTAATGTTGATCCGGGTACGATGAGTCCTTTTCAACATGGGGAAGTTTTCGTGACTCAAGATGGTGCAGAAACTGATCTTGATCTTGGTCATTATGAACGTTTTGTTCGGACCACAACTACCAAGCTTAATAATTTTACATCTGGAAGGATTTATGAAAATGTTATTAAAAAAGAGCGGCGTGGCGATTATTTAGGTGCAACAGTACAGGTCATTCCCCATATCACCAATGAGATAAAACGGTGTATAAAACTCGGTGCAGCGGAGTATGATGTAGCGATGGTGGAAATAGGTGGGACTGTTGGCGACATTGAGTCATTGCCCTTCCTTGAAGCAATACGACAGATGCGTATTGAATTAGGTTCACAGAATACTTTATATATTCACCTCACACTTGTGCCCTATATTGCAACATCAGGTGAAACGAAAACCAAACCAACGCAGCATTCAGTCAAAGAACTACGTTCGATAGGTATTCAGCCTGACATTTTAATCTGCCGTTCGGAAAAACCGCTGACACTAAATGATAGAGCTAAAATTGCGCTTTTTACCAATGTAGAAAAAGATGGTGTTATTTCCTTACAAGATGCTAAAAGTATCTATCAGATCCCGATGATTCTTCATGAGCAAGGTTTAGATGAAATTGTGGTCAAGAAGTTTGGCTTAACATTGAAACCTGCTGATCTTAGTGAATGGGAGAATGTGCTAAAAGCTCAATCGATACAAACAATGACTGTAAAAGTTGGGATGGTTGGTAAATATACGGAATTAAATGATGCTTATAAATCGGTCAATGAGGCATTGCTTCACGCGGGAATTCACACTCAAACGCGTGTTGAAATTGTCTATATTGATGCAGAGCTCATTGAAAAACATGGAGTAAAACTTTTAGAGCACTTAGATGCCATCCTGATTCCTGGAGGTTTTGGCGAGCGGGGTATTGAGGGTAAAATTCAATCGGTGCAATATGCAAGAGAGCATCAGGTGCCATTTCTTGGGATTTGCCTTGGAATGCAAACGGCAGTGATTGAGTATGCTCGGAACGTGTTGGGGTTAAAAGGGGCTAATTCTTCAGAGTTTGACAAGACATCCCCATATCCTGTGATTGCAATGATTAGTGAGTGGCTGGCAGCAGATGGAAGTGTGGCTACTCGAAATGAACATAGTGATCTTGGCGGTACCATGCGATTGGGTGCTCAGTTGTGCAAATTGACACCAAATACTTTGGCGAGCCGTGTGTATGGTAAGAGTGACATTATCGAACGCCATCGACACCGTTATGAAGTGAATGAGCGGTATGTTGATGAACTAATCGCTCATGGATTGGTGGTGGCGGGGCGTTCAGCTGATGATGCGTTGGTTGAAATGATAGAGTTATCATCTCATCCTTGGTTTGTGGCTTGTCAGTTTCATCCGGAGTTTACTTCAACTCCAAGAGACAGTCATCCGTTGTTTAAGAACTTTATCGTTGCCGCACGCCACTTTCATGAACAACATGTGCGGGCACTTCAAAAGGAAACTGAATGAAAGTATGTGGTTTTGAGGTTAATCAAGACACCCCGTTATTTTTAATTGCAGGGCCTTGTGTGATTGAAAGCGAAGCGTTGGCCCTTGAGACAGCGGGCTATCTTAAAGAAATCTGCTTAACGCTTGGGATTTCATTTATTTATAAGTCGTCTTTTGATAAAGCCAACCGTTCATCATTGAGTAGTTATCGTGGTCCAGGATTCGAAAAAGGCTTGATGATTCTTGAAAAAGTAAAAAATGAGATTGGTGTCCCAGTACTAACGGATGTCCATGAAGATACGCCATTGCTTGAGGTTGCGAGTGTGGTTGATGTTTTGCAAACACCAGCGTTTTTATGTCGGCAAACCAATTTTATTAAAAATGTTGCCAGTTTGAATAAGCCTGTGAATATTAAAAAGGGCCAATTTTTAGCACCTTGGGAAATGCAGCATGTGGTGAATAAAGCACGTTCTACTGGCAATGAGGAGATCATGGTCTGTGAACGAGGCACAAGTTTTGGATACAACAACTTGGTGTCTGATATGCGTTCTTTAAGTATCATGCGCGAGACTGGCTGCCCTGTTGTTTATGATGCTACCCACTCAGTACAATTGCCTGGTGGCAACAACGGAATGTCAGGTGGACAGCGAGAGTTTATACCAGTGTTGGCTCGCGCGGCCGTTGCCGCAGGAGTTGCGGGTATTTTTATGGAAACTCACCCTGATCCTGAGCGCGCATTGAGCGATGGACCAAATAGCTGGCCATTAGCTGATATGAAAGAATTGCTTATCCGTTTGATGATGATTGATAAGGTGGTTAAAGAGAAGGATGAGTTGAAGTAAATTGGCGGAGAGACAGGGATTCGAACCCTGGGAAGGTTTCCCTTCAACGGTTTTCAAGACCGCCGCAATCGACCGCTCTGCCATCTCTCCGAGCGAGATATTATCGCAATGAGCGGTTGTTTGCAAACAGTTTTTTTATCTAGGATGTAATATGAATATACAAAAAGTAGTGGTTGTGGTCGGTCTAGTTGTATCCTTGTCAGCATGCAACAAATGGTGGGCAAAAGATGATGATGAGTACAATCCTTATCAAGGAATGACTGCTCAACAATTATACACAGAAGCTAAGCAAGCGATGCATAAAGCTCAATACTCTCAAGCGATTAAACGCTTGGAGGCGCTGGAAACGATGTATCCTTTCAATGATTATGCAGAGCAAGCTGAAATTGATTTAATCTATGCTTATTATCAAAAAGGAGATTATCCTTCATGTGCTGCAACATCTGAAAATTATATTCATCTATACCCAAGGTCGAAACGCGTTGATTATGCTTATTACATGAAAGGATTGGCTAATTTTCAACAAAATCGTGGGACTTTGGCGAATGTCTTACCGTTGGATGAATCATGGCGAGATCCTGGTACACAATCACAAGCTTTTTCTGATTTTGCTACCTTGATTCAAAAATTTCCTGAAAGTCAATACAAGGCCAGCGCGTTGCAGAGGATGACGTACTTAAGAAATCTCTTTGCACAGACAGAGTTAAATGTCTCGAAATATTACTTTGAACGGAAAATGTATGTTGCCGCGTTAGATAGAGCCAATTACTTGGTAGCAACTTACCCTCAAGCCACAAGTTCAAAAGCAGCCTTAGCTATGATATATCGCTGCAATATGGCTTTGGGTTTAAAAAAAGCGGCGGATGAAGCTTTAGTTGTCTATCATTCGACTTATCATATGACGCCTAGACTAGCTATGGATAAGAATGGCTAATTGATAGTTTTTCTTTGTTAAGATTTATGATAAAAATTATAAGTAGGGCGTGTGTTGAGAATTGTTCTACACGCTCTAATTAATAGAGTAAATTTATGCATCAATTTCTATGGATGATTTTTTTTTTCTCAGCCGCTTTTGTAGTTGTGTTGGCAGGGGCTCTATATCGCATAACATTGAAGTGTCATCAATTAAAATCTTTGGTAGATGGTCTTTCTCATGCTAGTGCACCTTTTCGCCTTGCTGCTTCACTTGCACATATTGGCGTTTGGACGTGGAATATTGAAACACACCGTCTTAGCCCAAGTGATGAGCTTTTTGCAATTTATGGGCTAACAAAAGAAGACGAGGTGTGTTTTTCTGTTTTTACTGACAGGATACATCCGGATGACAAGAAAAGAGTCATCGATAGTCTAGAGGCGGCTATTATAGAGAGGGATGTGTTTGAAAGTGAATTTCGTATCATAAGAATGGATGGAACAACAAGGCATCTAAAGGCGCACGGGAGTATTCAAAGGGATGGTGCAAATAAAGCACTTTTAATGATAGGTGTTAATATTGATCGAACCAAGGAGATAGAGACTGCCGATAGGCTGCTGATGATAACAGAAGAGCTTTCACGAAAAAACAGATCACTTAGTCTTGCTGCTAAATCAGGCCACATTGGCATATGGACCTGGAATGTAGTGACTAACGATATGGTTTGGAATGATCAAATGTATGAAATGTATGGCATTCCAAGTGATACAACGAATATCTATGAAACCTGGAGAAGGAGTATTCATCCAGCGGACCGTATGCGTGCAGAGGAACTCCTTCAAGGCTCAGTTACTAATCAAACAACGTATGACACTGAGTTTCGTGTGATTTTGAAAAATGGGGACATCAGATATATAAAGGCTGATTCTGATATTAAACAGAATTCTCAAGGTCATTCGGTGGTTGTTACTGGAACAAATATTGATATTACTAAACAAAAGGAA
>JBIIJL010000138.1:0-2664 GCA_044233795.1 Legionella sp.
TTTAACAAAAAATATGACCGTTTAAAACGTTATTTTTGTGCGTCCAAAGTGGTCCCATTAAGGTGATGATCGGTGGGTGCTTTAGGGTGATGAGTGACAATAGGATAGTATTTGTGCTTGGAGCTTAGCTACCTCTTCTGTCTGTGTACTTATTAAAAAATCAATCTGACTGAGAGATTGTATGCTATTTGTTGTTGCAATTGATAATGCAATATTTATACCATCGACTTTGTACATATCGGCAGTGTGTGTTTTAAGTAATTTAGCTAATTCTTTTGGAATGTGTATCGTCGGATATTTCTGAGTGGTTCGCTTAATGTTTTTTAATAAAGCTAGCATAGATATTTCTGGCGCAATATCGTCGTAAATATCTTCTAGTATCTTTCTGTTAGCTTTTATTTGACTTTTTAATGACTTGATCTTGTCTCTATCAATCTGTAATTTAATCGCGCTTGATTTTATCTCTGCTTTTAAGCGGTCACTCTCTTGCATTTTTTTTGCGAGGAGGGTAATCACACCATCGTGCAAAGAACTAACATCATTATAGGTAATTACACTAGATTTAATGATCCGAGCAACTGATTCACGATGTTGAATCTGGTGTTGGAATCTTTTTAGCAATATCCAAAAATTGGAGTCTTTCTTTATATGCTTTTTCTGAAATTTTAAGTCATCTGATATATTCTCGATTTCTAAATATCTATTGAGAAGGACTTCTAGAGCCTCAATCTCTTCATTGATAAGGTATTTTTGCATTTTTAGTTTTAGATATTCTTGCCTTAGTGAATCAGTTTCAATAGAGCTTGTCTTTTTGGTTGCTGCAGGGGCCATATCTATGGTTTTTCCGTTTCTAATTCTTTGTAGAAGATATAATTCTTTTAGCTCTAAAGGCATTTCAGCAAGAATTTCTTTGTCTTCCGCATAGTGAAAACTTCGTTCATTTCTGTAGTCACTTTTAAGGCGAGATAAATAAAATCGTTTTGATTTATCTGCAGCAGGCCAAAAACTCCAGTAGATCTCATATACAGATTGATTTCCGTATTTTTTTATTTCATAGGGGATTTTTACTGTTCCATCATCATTCAAGCAGTATTGTCTAATAAGAGTTTTTCCTTGTTCATCTGCTGCGATTCGCATCATTAGAGAAACATGTCCTACCCCCTCACCGGATAGTTTTTGATCAACAACATTTCTTAATCCATTACTTATTTCTCTTTTAGTTCCCCATGTTTTTACTTCAACGGTGTTTACTAGACTTTCAATGCTGATTTCCTTTAAAAATGAAGAAAATTCAGCAACTTGGTATTCACCATTTCTGAACTTATTAATCCATTTAGCATTGATGCGATCATGTATCCCGTTCTGCAATGAAGCTTTGTACTTAAAGTCATCTGGAAGAGCTTCAACGGTATCCATTAATGCTACGACTCTTTTAAGATAATGATACACTTGCTGTGGATCGTAAGTTTTTCTTATTTGCTCGTATATACTCCTGTGATCTGCTGAGTCCCCAAATAATTCATCAAATATTTTTACAAACTCATCTCCCAAATGCACATCACGACTGTCGTTGCGAGGCTGTGTAAGGGTGCTCAGAATCTGTGTTATTTTGTCATCATATTGAGTAAAGATGGTTTGATCTGTATATTTTATAGTTCTGATAAGATTGATTAAATGAGCGATTTGTGACTTTAATTCTGCAGCTTGTCCTGAATCTTGTTTGAGCTCTTTCTTCCAAGTGCCTTGTATTTTTATCTGAGCTGACAATAGCTCTTCAAGCTCGCGAATATCTTCATCAATATTTGTAGAATTTTGAACTTTTTTGATGAGTCTTAAGGAGAGTATTCGCTGCGCCTTAATGATATCGCGTAATTTTGCAGGCATAATATATCGCATAATTTGAATTATATGATTAATTATATCACAAAAAGGTCAATAAGAGGCACGTTAATGATGTTGCGCTTTATTGTTTCCTGGTAACTTCTCACGTCATCCCGAGTCTGAGAGATCGTCACAAAATTTCCCCATAGATTAATTGGCTATTGATTAATCTTATCCAATAATCAAACTTAGCTTTAAAATGATATAGCTGATTAAATTTTAATTGACTGATTTATGTATTATAATAATCGTTTTAGAATTTGGTAATTGTTATGGGATATTCAACGGACTTAAGAGGGACAGTTTTACACTTCATAGATGCAGGAAACTCAATCAAGTTGCCATGTAAATTATTTTCTGTTAGTCGTTCTTCAGTGCAGCGCTGCAGGCTTAGCTTAACTGAACGCGGAAGTTCAGTTGCAAACCGAGAATCAAATCACCTTATAAAGTAGATGAAACAGCTTTAAGGGCATACATCTCAGAGCATCCTGATGCTTATTAATGAGATTGCGACACACTTTAACGTCACTGGTTCAGGGATATCAAAACCTTGAGTCGTCTAAAAATCACACGCAGAAAAAACAACACTTTATGCTGAGCGAGATGAAGCTAGACACCAACATTTTATAGAAATCATTTCATACTACTCACCGAAAGGTAAGCGGTGAATTAACCCCACCTATGCGGGCAAGATCAAGTTAGGTAAGCTTCTCATATTGTCGAGACGTTGAGTGTCAATGTTGTAGGGAAGGAGTGTCTCGAGTTGCTCTAGGGTGTGCGCTT
>JBIIJL010000139.1:0-2661 GCA_044233795.1 Legionella sp.
TCGCCAATTGTCACCTTCAACGATTTCAATAGTACTGACATATTGAATCAGTTCAGCCAGTATTGTGGGTGTCAAACCATCATTTGTTTGAGCGTCATTAAAGAGATCAAAACAAAAATATAATCGCTCCTGAGTTTCTTTAGACAGCACTGTAGGCCATGTTGCTAAAGCATGAGTAATATCGGGAGTATTGAGAAGATTAAACGTACTTAAATGAGGGGCAAGCAAAGCAAATTGATGTGGAAGTGCGTCGTCAGGATTGCGCCAGTAAAATCCCGCCCTTTTTATTGGGTGCGCTCCACCCACTAAACTATAAAAATTATGTTGCAGTTCAACGTATTTCTTAATACTAAGTTTTTGCCACACATGGTTTATAAAATAAAATTTTGCACCATGATAAAGCGAGCGGCGAAGGTTCGTGACTAACAGATTTAATTGACTTAATAGGGTCAATGAATCATCCAGAAGTATTTTACCTTTAATGTGTTGAGCTATGCTCCCTAAAAAGGCAATATTCGGTTGTGTGGGAATTGCATATAGACGACTAACCACCCCATCGGTGAATGCTGCTGATTTAATGCCTAGAGGACCTACTTCAATAGTATTACACAACGTATCCCATGCTTGTAACGCTTGTTCCTCCTCGATCAGGCTGTCTCCTGAGTGATTTTCTCCTACCGTACTGGCAGCCAATATTTGAATCATCTGTTCTGATGCATCACGAGATAATGTTACTTTGCTTAGACGAGCTAACGCGTTTTCATAAAACTCAATGGAATTACGCTTTGGTTGATAGGCAATGTACCGCCAAAATTTCATTAAATTTGCTGATTCTATCGTTAAATTTGTAAAATCTATCGTTACAACATGATCTATTGATCGAAATCCATATGTACCTCTAAGAACAAACCAAAATTCATCCAACCCCATATTTGGCCGAATAAATCCACATGGACGTTGATCGCGTGCATAATCAGTGATGGCACGGATCGCCTCATGGCTTTTCATTAAAGCTAATTCAGGGAGGCTTTGCCATTGCTTAGTTACGTCAGCCGTCTTCAAACGAGGATTGGATAACACCGTTTCCCAATGCCCAAGTAATACGATGGGATTTCCTGGTTCTGCCTTCACGGGGTAAGCAAAATCAGGTTGATAATATTCAAGTCCCATTCCTTGAATGATATTTGAAAAACGAATGAAGGCATCCGTTAATTGCGATTCAGTACAATAAACGCCCGATGGCGAAATACGTTTGCTTTGAAGAAAATTATACCAGACGGCTTGCGGTCCACTAAAAGGTGACTCTTCCACTGGGGCTGCAGTTAATTCATCTTGAGTCATCAACGTTAAGGCTAAAACATTATTGTCGTCTTTTGGTTGAAATTGGGCATAGTATTCACTGTAATGCAGCACATCACATACACCGCCACCTAAAGGATTTTTAGTCAACAGGAATCCTGACGGCAAGTGTTGAAAATCGATACCATTACTAAATTGCACGCGATGTTTTAGAATTTTCTCATATGAGTCTATCGTTAAGTAACGTATATGTGGGTTATCCATGCCCTGTCTAACGATATCGCGATGCGGATAATTACCAAATAGAATATCCCAGAACTGGAGATCTTCATGTGACAGCATGCCCCCATGTCTTTGACGGAGCAAATCGATAAATTTATTTCTATCAACCAACTGGATGGGAAGATCCGTCGTAATGTGAGCTTCTTGCAGTGTTTCAACATCTATTGCTACTTGGCTAATATATTCGACTTGTACTTGAGCAGAAATAGACTCGTTAGGCATTACAACCTCTATAAAAAAATCATGTATTTTTATTGTACAATAATGTTGTATAAGAGTAAAGCAACATTTATTCTGTAAATCTGAATTTAAAGAATTGATGTTGCTTAGACCGATAAATTTAGTAAAATATGTAGGCATGTTGTTCTGTGGCGGATCTAAAAACAGCTGCGAAAAACCTGAAAACAAACTACATGTTTTTATATGATTCACTTTTTCTTGATTTGGAGCGTCAATGCATTGTTTCCTAATTGCCGGGGGGGTGGCATTAAAAGGTGAGATCACCGTAGGTGGCGCTAAAAATGCGGCCTTGCCAATCTTATCGGCCTCACTATTAACTGATAGTCCAACCGTAGTTTCGAATATACCAAAGATATCCGACATTCAGCATTTGCTAGATTGCCTTACTGCCTTAGGTAAAAAAATAGAACAACATGACACAAATACTATAACGCTGTCCTCATCTGTTTATGAAAGTCTTGTCATTCCTGAAGAGCCTGCTCGAAAAATTCGCGGTTCAATTTTGCTATTGGGCCCATTGATTGCACGTCATAAAAAAGTCATTTTACCTCGTCCAGGTGGATGCAAAATAGGAGGTCGCTCTATTGATCAGCATATCATGGCGATAAAAGCTTTTGGCGTAGATATTACTGAATCTGAAAGCCACATTGAGTGCAGCCGACGAGGTGATCGTCTTCAAGCAAATACCATTAGCTTTGATCTTAAAACTGTTACAGGAACTGAGAATGCTATAATGGCAGCGGTTCTCGCGAACGGAACCAGTATTATCAAAAATGCAGCAACTGAACCAGAAATACAAGATTTGATAAATTTTTTAAACACGCTTGGAGCTAAGATTAG
>JBIIJL010000141.1:0-2634 GCA_044233795.1 Legionella sp.
TCTCGCCGTGACGCCGGAGATGAAAGATGAAGTGATGCTGCAGCTCAATCAGGCGAAGGTGCCTTTTACTGACCTTGGCACCACCATCGCCGATCTGCTGATTGTGGAGGATATTGCGCGCGTGCCAGTATCGCACCTGCGCGATGTGAACGAAACCTGGCTGCCGGGCTATATGGCGGCGTAATCCGAATGTAACAAGTAGTAAGAATGTTCTGTTTTCTCGTGGCATTATAGTCGTTTGATTTTAGAGTGAGGCACATCCAGTGTCGTCATCCTGCCCCTTGAGGGCAGGATCTAGAGCCAAACGAAAAGGCCTATCCTCGTGGCTCTGGATCCTGCGGTCGAGCCGCAGGATGACGGAGTGTGGGGTAGCCCACCTTCTTATGTCTACCGACTATCACTAACCCTCCATTAAAGAGGATGTATGATGACGACAACCCCAGCCTCTTACGCCACCTCCGTGCGCGAGCAATACGAAGATTTGCCCTACCCCTACCGCGACCCCGAGAAAGAGGGCGAGTTATTCCACGGTGCCGATATTTTCGCGCTCGATGGTTTCACGCATTTTGGTTTCGCCGGGCGGCGGAATCTGCGCGAGGGTGCGCGTATTCTTGTCGCGGGGTGCGGCACCGGCGATAGCTTGATTCTGTTGGCCGAGCAATTGGTGGGCGCAAACAGCGAACTGGTAGCGATTGATTTATCGCACGCCTCCATCGCCATTGCCAAGGCACGCCTAGCCAAGCGCGGGCTAAGCGAGCGCGTGACCATTCACCATCTGTCGATTCTGGATGTGCCGAGCGCCGGCCTCGGCCAGTTCGATGCGATTGAGTGCGGTGGCGTGCTGCACCATCTGCCCGACCCGGATGCCGGATTGGCGGCACTTGCCAGCGTGCTGAAGGACGACGGCATCATGGGCATCATGGTCTATGCCCAATATGGCCGCATGTCGATTTACCTGACGCAGATGCTGATGAAGCATCTGATGACAGAAGATACGCCGCGCGCAAAGAAAATCGAAATCGCGCGCGAGTTTCTCAATCAGGTGCCAGCCACCCATTGGCTGGCGGTCAAAAACGAAGCGCTCATCAACGAAATCATGTGGCCGGATGGCAGCGGGGTCTATGACCTGTTTCTGCACTCGGTCGATCGTGCCTATACGGTGCCGCAGCTTTATGAATGGTTGGGTGGCGCCGGGCTTCAGCTGACGGCCTTCTCGGGCGTCTTTGCCGATGACACGATGTATAACCCCGCAACCTATGTGAACTCGCCGTTGCTGAACGAAGCGACCGCCAACAAGCCGCTGCCCGAGCGTCAGGCGATTGCAGAACTGATGAACGGCTTCATGGAGAAGCATTATTTCTATGCCAGCAAACAGCCCAAGCAAGCGGCCGAGTTAGCGGATGATATGGTCATCACCTATGGCCCAATCCAGTGGCTGTTTGCCAGCTTTACGGACAAGTTGTGCGAACTGCTCGAAACGGTGCCAGTGGGCGGTGCGGTGCAGATTATTCCGCGGCCATTCCCGCAATCCCCACCGATGCGTATCGTCAAATCGGCGCATACCATAGCGCTGATTCGGGCGATGGATGGCAAGCGCAGCGTCGAGAAAATCATCGATCATGTGGCGCAAGAGGCAGGGGCATCGCGCAGTGAAGTGCGCGAGCAGTTGGCGTATATTTACCAGCAATATCGCTCGCGCCAGCTGGTGTTCTTGCGGCACCGCTCCATCGCGCCTTATCCCACTGCGCCCGAGATTGTCGAGCGCCTGAGCGTGCATAAGAAGCGTGGCGGGTAATGCGATTGATAGAGTCAATTAATATAAAGCTGCCATACCCACTGTCGTCATCCTGCCCCTTGAGGGCAGGATCTAGAGCTGCATAGAAGTGCCTATCCGTGTGGCTCTGGATCCTGCGGTCACTCGTAGCAAAGCGCAGAGAAGCGAAGCCAACCCGCAGGATCACACTATAGCCTTGCACAGGCGCTTTCGATCGCATCCTGCAGTCGTGTTGCAAACTCCTGCTTCGGCAGCCCAGCGGGAATGGGTGGCAAAAACTCGATGATGATCGTTCCGGCATGTTTGAAAAAAGCATTCTTTCCCCAATAGGTGCCAGAATTAAGCGCCACGGGCACCACCGGCACATTCAGCGAGGCATACATGGCCGTGACACCCGAATGGTAGTTCGCAGGCGCACCGGGCTTGGTGCGGGTGCCCTCGGGGAAAATGATGATGGAGCGGCCATCGGCCAACGCGGCTTTGCCATCGCGCAGCAATTGCTTGATGCTGCTCGCCCCAGCGCTACGGTCAATCGCGATCATGTTCATGCGCCACAGATACCAGCCCCATAGGGGCAGGCGCAGCAGCTCTTTTTTGAGCACAAACGCCACGCGCGGCAACAGCATATGGAAAATCATCGTGTCCCATGCGGATTGGTGTTTTGAGGCATATATCACCGGATGGGCTTGGATATGTTCGCGCCCGCGGATTTCATAGCGTATGCCGCAGCACACGCGCGCAAGCCAGAGAGACACGGCCGCCCAGGGCTTGCCAATGTTTTGCGCGGCGCGGGTCGATGCCAAGAAAAACGGCGCAAAGAGAATCGACGACAGCAGCGCCCACCCGAAAAACAGGAGATT
>JBIIJL010000020.1:0-29594 GCA_044233795.1 Legionella sp.
TTTTGATTTCATAAGAGGGGTCGATAAAAATCAATCCGCGGCGTTCTGGCGGAGGGAGCTGCGCTGAGAGGTTGATTAGCCCATCAGTGTAGCTTGTGAAGGCGCGCTTGCCATGATGGGGTAAGCGTTTAAGATACTCAAATTCAGTGGGGTGTAGTTCATTGAAATAAAGCCTATCTTGTGTCCTAAGAAAGTGTATTGCTAGTGCTGGTGAGCCTGGGTACATACGCAATACCTCATTTTTATTGAAAGCAAGAAGTGCCTCAATATATGGTTTGAAAACTTGAGGTAGGTTTTGTCGATCATTAAAAAGTTTAGCAATACCAAGAGATGCTTCATTGGTTTTTTGCGCCTTTTTATCTAAAAGATCATACATACCTCTACCAGCATGTGTTTCAAGATAAAACAGCGGTTTTTCTTTGATTGAAAGATATGTCAAAAGCCGAGTTAAAGTGAAGTGTTTGACAACATCGGCAAAATTGCCTGCGTGATAAGCGTGTTGATAACTAAGCATCGAAGAGGTCTGTCAGGAGTGATGAACTGAGTATAAATGGAATGCACGGTGAATCCTATAATTTGCACTATACTTTTATGTAATAGGTAAAAACGGAGAGTATCATGAGTTTGAACAAAGATATGGATGACATCCCACAATTTAGCGACTTTAATTACGAAAATGATAAAGAAGAACTAATGTATAAAAAACGAGTGCGAGAACTTATTGAAGATAGAATTGAGCAACGGCTCTTAAGAGAGGATATTGAAGACGAATTGGATGATGATTTTGATTGGGATGATATCAGTCGTGAATTATAAGCCAGCAGCATTCAGGGTATTTGTTAACAAGGTGGCGATGGTCATAGGCCCAACGCCACCAGGAACAGGGGTGATATAGCTTACGCAGTGTTGTGCTACCTCAAAAAATACATCGCCGTGTAAGGTTTGATCGTCACGCCGATGCATGCCAACATCCACCAAAATTTGTTTTTGCTGGAGCCAATCTGTTTTGACAACATCATAAGCGCCTGTCGCAACCACGATGATGTCGGCAAATTCAATATGTTTTTTTAAATTAACGGTGGCTTTGTGGCAGATCGTAACAGTCGCTTTGGCCATTAAAAACTCAAGGGCCATTGGTCGACCGACAATATTAGAAGCACCAACGACCACAGCATGGCGGCCTTGAAGAGGTAACTGATAATGTTCAAATAATTGGATGATGCCATAGGGGGTACAAGGCCTCAATAAGGGGTGTCCTTGAGCGAGACGTCCCAAGTTGTAGGGGTGGAAGCCGTCGACATCCTTGCTGGGTTTAATTGATTCAATGATTTTTGATGTGGTGATTTGATTGGGTAGAGGTAATTGGACCAAAATACCATGTATGTCATCTCTGTTATTCAACTCTCGAATCAACTCAAGTAATTTTTCTTCAGAGGTATCGATGGATAAATCGAAAGCAAAGGAACGAAAACCAACCTCTGCACAGGCACGGCGTTTATGAGTGACATAAATTGCTGAAGCTGGGTTGTTACCCAAAAGTACCACAGCAAGTCCTGGAGGAGAAAACCCCAACGATGTGTGGTGGGATACCCGTTCCTTGATGGTTGACTTAATGTGTTGTGCTAGAAGCTTGCCATCGAGGAGTATAGCCGTCATTTTTTCATACGTGATTTAGGGATTGGTCCTGGATTATGGAGTAGCTTTTCATGTGGGGTCAAGCATTTGGCGTTTTGTTTTAATTAGCCCAAGAGAGCAATCATTAACACCCCCTACTAGGTAACGTATATGGATTCAACCTAAAATTCCATTTTGAGTTTGCATACGGTATTATCAAGCAGCACCATGGATTTTAAGTGCTGGGGGTGCAGAATGTATTGGCATTTGGATAAGACCGGTATGTTGAGGCATTGCTCTCATGGAAACACGGATTGATGGCTTACAAGGAGACAAGGCACGTGCTCAAATTGTTTAAATCGCAGCATCGAGCGCAGCTTGGGATAGACATCAGCTCTTCTTCAGTAAAAATTCTTCAGATCTCCCAGAGTGGCGAGCACTATTATATAGATGGTTATGGACACATCGCCCTACCAAGTGAGGCCATGGATGGAAATGCTATTAAAGATCCAGATGAAGTGGTGAAATGTTTAAAAAAACTACTAGTCGACCAGCAGTTGACGGCCACAAGAGCAATATGTGCAGTGCCAGATGCTCTAGCTATTAGCAAAACTATTCAAGTCAATGATGGACTCAGTATTGATGACATTGAAGAGCTTGTGACGTCAGAAGCAGATAAATATATTCCTTTTCCAATTGATGAAATTAATTTAGATTTTAATGTGATAGGTCCCTCGGCCAAGAATTCAGCCATGCTTGATGTATTGCTTGTAGCCTCGCGTACGGAAAATGTGATGAGTCGTGTTGATGTTTTGACACGAGCGGGCCTTGAGGTTGTCGTTGTTGATGTTGAGTCTTACGCTGTTGAGCGATCAATGCAATTGTTGGCACATGAGCTTCCCGCTCAAGGCGCGCGTAAGATCATAGCTATTATTGATATTGGAGCAAATTATACACATTTATATGTATTGCATGGGATGAAAATTATTTTTGTCCGTGAAGAAGAATTTGGGGGGCATCAACTAATTGATGCGATGGTTGAGCGCTATAAGATGAAACCCGAAGAAGCGCTGAGAGCAGTTATCGAAAATAATCTACCAGAAGATTACGCAGCTGAGATCTTAACCCCCTTCAACGAATCAATTCTTTTACAGGTAAAAAGAGCGTTACAATTCTTTTTTTCAACAAGCCAATATTCCTTTGTTGATCATATCGTTTTGGCCGGAGGCGTTGCTAAAAAAGCGGAGATAGCGAAACTATTACAGGAGAATCTCAGTATTCCAACTGTGGTTGCTAATCCCTTACATGGTATAAAAATTGCCAGACATGTTGAAGAGGCACAAGTCAGGTGTGATGCCCCAACCTTATTGGTGGCTTTTGGTTTGGCCCTTAGGTCTCTGGAGTAGTTTCATGACGGAGATAAACTTACTGCCTTGGCGAGAGAAGAAAAGGGAGCGTGAAAAAAAACAATTCACGGGGTATTTAGCGATTGGATTAATCACGGCGATGGTGATTGTTTTTTTGATGAACTATTACACTATCTCTTTGATCGATGAGCAGACAACCCGTAATCAAGTGTT
Organism: Legionella sp.; assembly: GCA_044233795.1. Classification (GTDB taxonomy): domain Bacteria; phylum Pseudomonadota; class Gammaproteobacteria; order Legionellales; family Legionellaceae; genus JBIIJL01. Next base: position 3,195 of record JBIIJL010000020.1, read on the forward strand.
GAAAAAGGAAATTGTGCGCTTAGATGCTCAAATTAAGGATATTCACAGGCTAAAAAAATTGCGCTCTGCACTGATAGCAAGAATGAAAATAGCGCAAAATCTACAAGAAACGCGCATTTTGACCGTGCGTTTATTTGATGAAATTGTCAAAATAATGCCAGATGGGGTGTATCTTAATCAGATGTCACGTGTTAATGATAAAGTGACGGTATTGGGGTATTCTGAGTCAAATAGTAATATTTCAAAATTGATGCGAAATATTCAACAAAATGTCTGGATTCAGGATCCACAATTAACAGAGATCAAAAAAACCAAGGAAGCTCAAGAGTCCAATAGTAATGAGTTTAAATTAAGTTTTATTGTCAAGCCAAAAGATAAAGGGAGGGTTTGATGGTAAGTTTTGATCTTAAAGATCTCACCTTAGAAAATGTTGGGCAATGGCCCAAAGCTATCAAGGTGGGTGTGATTGTTTTTATGGCATTGATGCTTGTAGCCATGGGGTATTGGCTGATTGTGCAAGTGAATGTTGAAGAGTATTCTAAGCTTAAAATAGAAGAAACCACGTTAAGAACTACCTTTGAAGAAAAACAGCATCAAGCTTCAAATCTTTATGCCTATCGTGCTCAGATTCAGGTGATGAGAGATCGCTTTGGGAAAATGCTTAAACAACTGCCAACCGAAAATGAAATGCCTGGTCTACTAGAAGATATTTCCAAAACAGGGATAGCGAGTGGTTTGACTTTTGAACTGTTTGCGCCACTTCCTGAAGTAACGCATGATTTTTATGTTGAACTTCCCATTAAAATTACTGTGAAGGGTAATTATTATCAGTTTGCAGTATTTTTAAGTCGGGTGGCTCAAATGAGTCGGATTGTGACATTACACGATTTTGTTGTTACTCAAGCCGATCCTGACAAGCATAAAAATAATCCAGGTGATCTACTGGGTATGGAAATGACAGCGAAAATTTATAGATACCGTACACAATGAGAAGAAAATGCGAATTATACTCAAGTGGATCATGATGCTGTGTATGCCCTCCTTGCTTATAGGTTGCAGTTCTTCTGATGAAAGCGATTTGACCCGATATATTAATTCTGTCAAAGAACGTGCACCAAAGAAAATAGAGCCTATTCCTGAGATAAGACGATTGGCCTCTTTCAGTTATCCTGAAAATGAAAACAGGCGCAGTCCTTTTAAACCCGTGGTGGTTCCGCAAAAAAATGATGATTTTGCGCCAGATGTTAAACGTCCAAAGGAGCCTTTGGAGGCTTTTCCCATTGACTCCCTAAAGTTTGTAGGTACTTTTCAAGAAGGGCTTATGAAATGGGCTTTGATTAGTCAACCCAGCGGGTTTGTGACCCGAGTAAAAGTAGGTGAATATATGGGCCAGAATTATGGGCAAATAGTGGCAATACAAGAGAAGTCCATTATGCTTGTCGAGCGGGTCAAAAACGGCGGAAAATGGCAGAAACGACCAGTAACTGTCAACCTTCGCTCTGCTGAAATCGGACAGAAAAAGTCAATATAGGTGAGTGAGAGGTTACGATGGTTGGACGTAGCTCGAAGGCCGGTCGAGGACGTTATGTGAGGGAGAAAGTGTTGCGAAAATTCCTGGTGTTTTGTTTGATGTTGCTAGCAAGCTCAGTAAGCCATAGTATCAAGGATAATCCGCTTTTGGGTATCAAAATAATGCCTATGCCGGACAATCGAGTACGGGTTGATTTTGCTTACCAAAACATCATCGAACAAGTGCCTGCGAGTTTTGTTACAGAAGATCCACCACGATTAGTCCTTGATTTTGTTAATAGTAGTATCAAGATAGATGATGCTCTTAACAGTAAAAAAGTAGAGATTGGCGCTTTGGTTCAATACAAAATTGTGGCTGTAGGGGATCGTGTTCGCGCGATTTTAGATTTAAGTGGCCCTGTATCATATTCAGGGAAAGTTGGTGGGTCCATTTATACCCTTATCTTAAGAGGAAAGGGCGAGCAACTCATTTCGTCAAAGAAAGAGGTGTTTATCACTAACCGGCCTGTGAATGCACGTTTTGGCATCACTAATATTGACTTCAGGGGCGTTGATAAGCAAGGTGGGCGGGTGGTGATTGATGTGACTGATCCTGGAATTCCTGTGGATGTGGTGCAAAACGGGGATGATTTAGTGGTTAATTTTATGAGTACTCGTCTCCCCCCGCGCTTGATGAAACGTTATGATGTTAGAGACTTTCATAGTCCTGTTCAGCTCGTTACAGCTCAACAAAGTGGAAAAAATACGAAAATTTACATTAAAAACAAAGGTGGTTACGGGCATTTTGCCTATCAAGTTAATAAACAGTTTTTTATTGATGTATTCCCATTAACCCAGGAACAATTGCAAGAAGAGAAGCTGAAAAAGAAAGTCTTCATTGGCAAGCGGATCTCATTGAATTTCCAAGATATCACAGTAAGGGCAGTTTTGCAGTTGCTTGCCGACTTCACCGGGGAGAATATTGTTGTGAGTGATGCGGTGTCGGGGAGTATTACTTTGCGTTTAAATAATGTTCCTTGGGATCAAGCACTCGATATTATCTTAACCACCCAGGGGTTGGACAAACGTCAAGTTGGAAATGTGGTCTTGATTGATAAGGCGGCTTCCCTTACAGCAAGAGAAAACCAAGAGCTTAAAGCCTTGCAAGCACAAAAAAAACTAGCCTTAGTGCACTCTGACTTACTGCAAATTAACTATGCAAAGGCGACTGATATTGCAGTGATGTTAAAAGACAAGGCAAACTCTCTGTTGTCAGATAGGGGAACTCTAAGCGTGGATACTAGAACCAACACCATTTGGTTGCAAGATACAGATGCTCAAATCGAGGAAATCAGGGCATTGGTGAAAAGGTTAGATATTCCAGTTAAACAAGTGGTGATTGAGGCACGTTTGGTGGATATGACTAAAAAATGTGAAGAAGATCTCGGTGTACGATGGGGGATATCCAAGCCATCGAGTCTTAGTGGTACGCTTGCAGGTGCTAACCAAATTGCCCAAGGCAATGGGGCTGCGAATGTGACCCCTTTTCAAGAGCGGTTGAACCAAGATTTAGCAGCCATACCACTTGCGGGTGTTGGCACACCAGCATCGGTAGCCCTGGCAGTTGCCAAACTTGGCGATGGGGTATTATTGGATATGGAGTTATCTGCATTGGAGCTAGAAGGGCGCGCTGAAATCATTGCAAGCCCGCGGTTGATGACAGCAAACCAGCAATCCGCTACTATTTCATCAGGTCAGGATATTCCTTATCAACAAGCAACATCAAGTGGTGCTACGGCAGTTGCTTTTAAGAAAGCCGTATTAAGTTTAAAAGTAACGCCACAAATTACGCCTGATGGAAAATTGTTGATGGATTTACTTATTACGCAAGATGCTGATTCTGGCGAAAGAGTTAATGGTGTGCCTATTATTAGAACCAAATCAATTCAAACCAATGTGTTGGTGAATAATGGACAAACCATTGTGCTGGGAGGAATTTATACACAGGATAAAAATAATACTGTAACCCGAATACCATTTTTGGGTACTTTACCTGTTGTAGGGCATTTTTTTAGTCGAACACAAGTAACAATGACAAATGAGGAGTTGCTCATTTTCATTACTCCTAAGATAATAACCAACAATTTGTCAATTACGGCGATTGGAGGAGGACAGGTATTAGCACATCGTTTTCCGAAAGGTGTAGAATTAGATAAATTTGGCAAACCGGTGGTTATTCCACCGCAATACCAAATTTCACATTAAAGTTGTTTGTACTGGGTTGTACCTTTTTTAAGGTCGTTGTATTGATAGCTTATGATTCATAAGTGTAAGGGGTATGTAATAAAAAATGAGCATCGTTAAAGTACGTAATATATTCTTAATAGGGCCTATGGGGGCGGGGAAAAGCACAATAGGCCGTACTTTGGCAAAAGAGCTTAAGCTTGAGTTCTATGATTCCGATGAAGAGATTGAAGCACGCTCAGGAGCTGATATTTCTTGGATATTTGATGTTGAAGGCGAGGAAGGTTTTCGGCGTCGCGAACAGAAGGTCATCGAGGAATTGACCCAAAAAACCAATATCGTTCTCGCAACGGGGGGAGGGGTGGTCATTACGCCAGAAAATCGAAATGCTCTCATGGCAAGGGGCACGGTTATTTATCTTAAAACCTCTCTTCAACAACAGTTTGAGCGTACAAAAAGGGATACGAAGCGTCCGTTGCTTCAGACTGACGATTTGGAAACACGCCTTGAGAGTTTGCGGGATGAGCGGGAGCCTTTTTACGAAGAAATGGCTGATAAAAGTTTTGAAACAGATAGATTAACTGTTAAAGCAGTAGCTAACAACATCATTAAATATATTTATGGCGAAGAATAATCTATGGTTAAGATAGATCTCTATCGCCAATTGATTGTGGATTGTGGTGTTCACCAATACCCAATTTATATTGGTAGAGATCTTCTGGCGTCTGAGGAGCTCTTACGTCAGCAGGTTACATCTGGCCAAGTTTGTATTGTAAGCAATGAGACTATTGCACCTTTGTACCTGAAGAAAGTGCAAAATGCTTTTAAAGGACTACAGTGTGACGTGGTGTTGCTGAAAGATGGAGAACAATATAAAAATCAACAGAGTATATTTTCAATTTTTGATCACTTAATCAATCACCATCATCATCGCGATACTACGATATTTGCGCTGGGTGGTGGGGTGGTTGGGGATATCACAGGATTTGCTGCTGCGACCTATCAACGCGGTGTAAAGATTATTCAACTACCGACCACTTTATTGGCGCAGGTCGACTCGTCTGTTGGTGGAAAAACTGCAATTAATCACCCCAAGGGCAAGAACATGATTGGTAGCTTTTATCAGCCACATGCTGTCATCATGGACTTGACTACGCTTGCTACATTACCTGCTCGTGAATATCAGGCGGGGTTTGCTGAAGTTGTTAAATATGGGTTGTTGGTTGGTGGTAATTTTTTAGAGCGGCTGGTTGGTTTTACAAGGAAAGAGTTGCTGTCACGAGACAGTGAATTGATGGGCGTGCTTATTGCTGATTGTTGTAAGATAAAAGCTGGCATAGTGAAAATTGATGAAAAAGAAATGGCTAACAGGGCTCTCTTAAATTTAGGACACACTTTTGCCCATGCGTTGGAAGCCTTTACAAAATACAAGCGCTGGTTACATGGAGAAGCTGTCGCCATTGGGCTTTATTGTGCGGCGAGCTTATCTCATCAATTAGGCTATTTGGAAAAAAAGTATGTGGATTTGGTGGATGAGTTGCTGTTTAAATTGAATCTGCCAAGAAGAATCCCCAGTGACATTGATGTTACACACTTGCAATCATTGATGTTTCATGACAAGAAGGTACAAAATGATACGCTTAGACTGGTACTTTTTAGAGCGCCTGGAGACTGCTATATTGACGCAAACGTTGCAGCGAGTGCACTACATCTTGCATTGGTCAGTGCTGTTGCTGGAGATAATCCATGAGTGTTAAAACGATTTCTGCCACTTTGAGTAATGAAGAACATATCAAAACTACTTTTATGCCTGTTGCATGGCTTAAAAAAATAGAATTTATTAAGCGATTAATTGCAGACAATAATCTTTTGATAGCGCTCTTAGGGGAGGAAGGGAGTGGTAAAACTACCTTTTTTAATCATATGTGTGCGGGGCTTCCGGAGCTCCTCTCTTTTCGACTGACTGCAAAGCCATCATTTGATGAGTCTCAACTTGAGGCGCAATTTTGTCGATTACTAAAGAGGGCAGAGGGATCAACGCTTGGAATGGTCATAGCGCAGTATAGCGCTGAAAAAAAGCATGTGTTGGTCATCATCGATGACGCACATTTTTTAACAATTAAATTTATCGAGGCCCTGCTGCAAGCGATTAAACAGCAAGGTGATGGTGTATATTTTCATGTGTGTTTGGCGGCAGATTTTTCTCTGGTAAAAACACTAAATGATTTGGCAGAAGATAAGTATCGAGATCTGATTCATAGTGTAGAACTTGGGCCTTTGACCGAGGCAGAAACAAAAAAATATGTTGAGGACTATTTTCTGAATCATCCCCATATGGTGCAAGACATTACTCTCGAGCAACACAAAGCTTTTTATCAATTAACTGAAGGTCATTTATTGCGAATCAATCACAAGTTACCAATCCATTTTACAATCAAATCTCCTGATATAGTGGTGAAGGAAACAAGGCCGCTATTTAATCAAGTAATGATGATGACAGGAATGTTGGTATTAGGTTTAGCTTTGATTTTTACGTGGCAAAAAAAGCACTCGACGCAGAGTGAAGAGAAGCAGCTCAAACCAATATCAAGCATTGTCTTAGAAGAAGAGTTACCCAAGAGCATTGCAAGTTATATACCTGCGTACTACGATCTATCTCTACGACAAACAGTTCTTGCGACACCACTTCAGAAAAATGTGATTTCTAGGATTGATGAAGAACATGCGACATTTATTTTACCTCATGCAGTGGTTGATAAAGTGATCGTTGCCCCAAAATACATTGCTAAATCCGCAAAAAAAGTGTCAAAGCTAGCTTCTCTTGTCAAAGTTGAGCGGGTGATAACCAGACAAGCTCGCTATACTATTCAATTGCTTGCCTCGCATCGTAAAGATAAATTAAAGCGCTTTGCTACAACGCACCACATTCAAGGTGATGTGCAGTTTCGTCATACAGAGCGCTATGGTAAAGACTGGTATCTCTTGACCTTAGGAGAGTTCGGCAGGCAAGATCACGCAAAATCTGCTTTAGATAAACTTCCTAAAGAGATTGCTGACTATAAACCGTGGGTTAGATTGATCAAAGATATCAAAGAGCAGGGCTAACTTGATTTTATGAAAAAGTCACACCGCCGCATCCCCGCGGCGGCGGGAGGATCAAATGTCAACAGCCCCTAAGCGTATTTGATTTTTCTCGTATGAGTGATTAGGACGTGTTAATAGCATTCATTTATTCAACCTGCTAAAGTACGTAAGGACGTTTGGATACAAGGGATGTATAAACGTAAATGTTCAAATTATTAAGCTTTCTTTGCTATCTATCTTTGAGTGCATGCCTTCTTGTCGGTCCTGATTATCACGAACCCAAAAAAGACGTTACTAACCACTGGATAAAGCAAGGAAAATCGGTCGAAGAATCCCAAATCCAAGATGCCCACTGGTGGGATGTATTTCATGATCCAACGCTTACGTCTATCATACAACTAGGTTATCAACACAACCTAAATTTAAAAAGCGCTGGGGTCAGCGTTCTTCAAGCCAGAGCACAGCTTGCACAGGCGGTTGGTGAGCTATATCCACAACAACAAGCGGCGATAGGCGCATATAATTATCAACGAATTGGTGGTTCTTCTTTGCAAGAGGTGTTGCCGTCTAGTTTTGATACCGGCATCTTAGGGTTAAGCGCAACGTGGGAAATAGATTTCTGGGGGAAATACAGGCGCGCGATTCTCTCTAATGATGCAGCATTTCTTGCCTCCTACGCAGCCTATGATAATGCCTTGGTCAGTTTGACGGCCGATATTGCAACAGCTTATATCAATATTCGTACTACAGAAGAACTTATTAATATCACTAAGGAAAATATTAAAGTTCAAGCCACAGGTCTTCAAATCGCCAAAGCGAGATTTAGCGCGGGAGAGAGCAGTCTTTTGGATGTCGAGCAAGCACAAACAGAGCTTTCAGAAACTCAGTCAACGTTACCGAAGTATCTAGGCCAGTTACAGATAGAGAAAGATGCGTTGGCGGTTCTTTTAGGGACAACACCTGACAAAATTAACCAATTGATTCATAAAAAGCACGGAATTCCTCGTGCACCAGGCGGTGTTGCTGTTGGTATCCCTAGAGAAACAATTTCAAAGCGGCCTGATATATATCAAGCGCGGATGAAAGCTATTGCGCAATCAGAATCCATAGGTGCCACCAAAGCAAATCTTTATCCCTCATTTTCTTTGGCAGGTAGCTTCGTGTTTGCCGCAAACACAATACCACCAAATTCTTTAAACGATATGTTCAATTGGAGTAATCGTAATATTTCTGCAGGCCCTTCGCTGAACTGGCCTATTTTAAATTATGGGCAAATTACCAATGCGGTTCGGGTCCAGGATGCTATATTTCAAGAGGCATTGCTTAATTATCTCAATTTAGTGTTAAAAGCCCAGCAAGAAGTTCAAGACAATATTACAAGCTTTATAGAAGCTAAAAAATCTGAGCGTTATCTTATTACAGCCAACAATGCCGCTATTAAATCGACTAATTTATCGTTGATTAGATACCGGGAGGGGGAGTCAGACTATACGCCGGTGCTTGATTCGGAACGCCAGCAATTGCGAGTACAAACCTCACTTACCCAAGAAAAAGGTGAGATACCAAAGGCTTTGGTAGCTCTCTACCGTGCATTAGGTGGGGGTTGGCAAATAAGAGGTTGTAACGATATTTTGCCAAAAGACCTCAAGCAAGAAATGGCGCATAGGACCAATTGGGGGACATTACTAAAACAGCAGAGCCATCAACCGCCGTTGACTAAAGCCCAAGACCTTAAAAAACGTTATCAACCAAATTGGTGATGAACATGAATCATGATAAACAATTGATTATCAAAACCGCCCTTATTGTGAGTGTGGTTTTTCTCTTTATCATTGTGCTGTGGCATTTGCTCACACATCATAAAACCAAGCCCTTGCTGGTACCCAAAGTTGTGGTGGAAAAACCACAACGCATCAAGATGACTGATTATGTGATGCAGACCGGTACATTGGTGGCTTTTAATTCAGTGAATCTTGTGGCACGTGTTGAGGGGTATTTAGAAGCTATAGAGTTTACAGATGGAACATTTGTGGACAAAGGTAAAGAGCTCTTTGTGATTGAACCTGAGCCATATGCTGAGAAACTTAAAGCATCTGAGGCCTCTATTTTGGTGCAAAAAGCTTCGTTTGAGTACTCCACCTCAGAATATAAGCGTCAGCAACAAATGTATAAACAAAACGCAACATCTCTGAATAATGTAGAAAAATGGTCAGCAAAGGCGCAGGAATTTAAAGCCGAAGTTGCCAAGGCCACTGCGGATGCGGCAGTATCTGCCATTAACTATAGTTATACTCATGTTCATGCGCCTTTTAGGGGGCGAGTAGGGCGGCATTTGGTGGATGTAGGAAATCTAGTGGGTAATGGAAAAGCCACAAATCTTGCGACTATTGACCAAATCGACCCCATCTATGTTTACTTTAATCTTAATGAACTTGATTTAATTAAAATTCGTAATGCAGCTCATGCTCATGGATTTAAACCGTCAGATATCAATAAAATTCCAGTCCAAGTTCGCATGCAAAATGAAACCAAATTTTTACATCAGGGCTATCTAAATTTTGTGAATACTGGGCTAAATGCTTCAACAGGAACTATGGAGTTTCGAGCGCTCCTGCCCAATAAGAATTTAGTGATGTTACCCGGATTGTTCGTACAAGTTCGTGTGCCATTGTCCAAACCTTTGCCACAATTGACTGTTCCGCAGACGTCGATTCAATCCGATCAAATTGGTCCTTATTTGTTGGCGCTGGATGAAAAAAATATCGTTGTACAAAAAAGAGTTGAGCTTGGTGCTCTCGATTCAGGGCGGCGCGCTATTGTAAAGGGCCTTACAGACTTAGATAGGGTAGTGGTGATAGGGCTACAAAATGCTATTCCCGGCCATGAAGTTCAACCCATCAATAGCGAGAATAAACCAGTATGATGTCAGAATTTTTTATTGAGCGCCCAGTTCTTGCGAATGTAATCGCAATCCTTTTAGTATTGCTTGGGATCATTGCAATTGGTATTTTGCCTGTATCTCAATACCCAGCTATTGTCCCCCCCACAATACAAGTGACCACGACGTATCCTGGTGCAGATGCGAGTACGTTAATTAAAACTGTGGCACTTCCCATTGAGCAGCAAGTAAATGGGGTTGAAAAAATGCTGTATATGCAATCAGACAGCACGAACAGTGGCTCATATACACTGATTGTCACTTTTGAGATTGGTACGGATCTTAATTTCGCTCAGATGTTGGTACAAAATCGGGTTCAGGCGGCCTTGGCTGAGTTACCCGAGTCGGTCCAGCAGCAAGGGGTTCTTGTGCAACAAAAATCCACTGCTATTTTGCAGTTTATAACCTTAACTTCAGAGCATGGCGAATATGATGGATTATTTCTCAATAATTATGCCGCCATTAATATGCAGAATGTCCTAGAACGTTTACCTGGCGTGGGTAATGTGTCTATTTTTGGTTCAGGATCTTATGCGATGCGTGTGTGGCTTGATCCTAAGAAAATGTACACATATCGATTAAATCCAAAAGATGTTTTACAAGCAATTAGCAATCAAAACAAAGAAATTGCATCAGGGCAAATTGCAGCTCCTCCAATTTCGGGCACGGCACCATATCAATTAACTGTGAATGTTCCAGGGCAGCTGATTTCTCCTGAAGAGTTTGGAAATATCATCATTAAAACCATTTCGACTGAATCAAATCAACATGCTAATGCAAGTAGTAGTGCGCAAGTGTTGAGGATTCGTGATGTTGGGCGAGTGGAGTTGGGTTCTTCAAATTATAGCCAATTGTCAAAATTAAATGGCAAACCAACAGCCGCAATAGGAATTTTTCAGCTGCCAGGCGCTAATGCGCTGCAGGTAGCGAGAGAAGTTCGCGAAACGGTTGCAAAAATGGCGAAACAATTTCCTCCAGGTCTTAAATATTCTATCCCCTTTGATACCACAACTTTCGTTAAAGCATCGGTTGATGAGGTATACAAGACGCTTTTTGAGGCGGGAATTTTGGTATTGATCGTCATTTTACTATTTTTGCAGAATTTTCGTGCGACCCTGGTTCCTGCAACGACGGTGCCTGTGACTATTATCGGTACCTTTATTGCAATGCTTGCCTTAGGTTTTAGTATTAACTTACTAACCTTGTTCGCTTTGGTATTAGCGATTGGGATTGTGGTTGATGATGCGATTGTTATTGTGGAGGGGGTCTCACAGCATATTGAGCGGGGGGTTGCACCTAAAATGGCCTCCATCCAAGCAATGAAGGAACTGATGGGGCCTATCATTGGTATTACACTGGTGTTGATGGCGGTGTTTGTGCCGGCAGGTTTTATGCCAGGCCTTACTGGTGCTATGTACGCACAGTTTGCGTTGGTGATTGCAGCAACAGCATTTATTAGCGCTATTAATGCGATGACGCTAAAGCCTACGCAATGTGCCTTATGGCTTAGACCAATTGATCCTACAAAGCGGAAGAATGTCATCTTTCGTGGGTTTGATAGGATATATAATCCCTTAGAAGAGGCTTATGTAAATTTCATTGAAAAAATGGTCCACCATAGTCGAAAAATGTGTTTAATCGGTGGTGGGTTGGTTGCGCTTGGTATTGTTGGATTAAGCTATATTCCAACAGGATTTATCCCTATAGAAGATCAAGGCTATTTAATTTTAAATGTTCTTTTGCCAGATGGATCAACGCTCAATCGTACCGATGGGGTGGTGAGTCAATTAAGCGAAAAAGCATCTAAAATACCAGGGGTGGATAATATCGTTGCCATCGATGGAGTGTCTTTACTTGATAACAACACAAGCCTTTCAAATGCGGGGGTGATCTACGTCATTTTTAAAGACTGGAGTGTTCGGCGGAAAGGTCAAGATTTGAGAAGTATATATAACAAGTTAAATGAAATTGCAGAGGACACGCTTAATGCTAAGGTGATGGTTGTTGTGCCACCTCCCATTCAAGGCCTGGGCCTTTCTGGTGGTTTTCAGATGCAACTAGAAGAGCAAGATGGCACTTTTGATTATCAGAAATTGCAGGATGTGACAGATCAAATGATCGTCCAAGGCTCACAAGAGCCTTCGATACAAAAGCTATTAACCTCATTTCGTGCAGAAGTTCCGCAAGTCACGGCACCTATCAATAGAACAAAGGCAGAATCTCTTGGTGTAACTATTGGTGATGCATTTGATACTTTACAGACTTATCTTGGCTCATCCTATGTCAATCTATTTGCAAAATTTGGGCTGGTATTTCAAGTTTATGTTCAGGCAGATGCGCCATCTAGAATGAGCGTTGAAGATGTCCGGGAGTTTTATGTGCGCAATCAATCCAATCAAATGGTTCCGCTAGGTACCCTTACTGACATGAAGGATGCCGTGGGGCCTGCTATTATTTCTCTGTATAATCTGTATCCATCAAGCGGCATTACTGGAATTGCTTCAGATGGATTTAGTTCAGGTCAGGCGATTGTATCACTTGAAAAACTCGCGAAAGATTTTTTGCCTCCAGGCATTTCCTATGAGTGGACGAGCACGGCATACCAAGAAAAAGTTGCTGGTAATTTGAGTTATTACATTTTTCTCTTGTCTATTGTTTTGGTGTATTTAATATTGGCAGGGCAGTATGAAAATTGGGTGACGCCATTTTCGATTATTTTTAGCGTGCCTCTAGCGTTGCTTGGTACCGTTTTTGCTCTTGGAGCGCTGGGGGTTGCGAATAACATGTATACCCAGATTGGTATTTTATTATTGATAGCATTGGCTGCCAAAAATGCCATTTTGATCGTTGAGGTAGCACGTGAAGAGCGGTTGATACATCAAAAATCCATCATTGAAGCTGCGGTCCTTGGTGCTACAAAAAGATTTCGACCGATTTTAATGACGTCGTTTGCGTTTATTATGGGGGTGATGCCGTTGGTGTTTGCAACGGGGGCGGGGGCTAACGCTCGCCGCTCAATTGGCATTGCAGTTTGTAGTGGTATGCTTGCTTCAACCTGTCTTGCTATAGTGTTTGTTCCGGTATTTTATGTATTATTGCAGACTCACCAAGAGAGAAGAAATGCCTTAAAAGGCGAAATAAAATTGGTTTCGGAATAACGCCAATATTTCACAGTGAAGTGAAACAAAATTTCTAAAGTGATCGGGGCGAAAATTGATCATAGGATTAATTTGCAAAGTATAAACAATTATTTTGCGTTCGCAAGCACAATAGTATAAATACTAACCAATCCGGCGTCATCATGCACTTTTATGTGCCATCTTATCCGCGCCGGCCTGCTTTGCTTGCACTATTTTTGTTCAACCAATCTTTTTCTAATCCAAGAAAGCAAAAAAAATCACCAACTAAGTTTTTCTTAATCATTCCAGCTGTCTATGTTAAAATAGCTAATATTTAAGCACATCCACTAACAACCGTATTAGCTAACCCAAAATGAGAGTGATTTTATGCCCATGTTGAACCCTGTTAAATGCTATACACAACAAAAGCAGCGCTTACCAATACTGATGCCGGAAGTATTTCCTGCGAGTTGGTTAAATGACTTATATGAACTTTTAGCGGCGCGATTGAATCTTGATGATAAGACGAAGCAAGAAGTCTTAGACCACCAAACAAATCCATCTATCCTGCTTACAGCAAAGGAATTTTTTTTTAGACAGTTAGATAGACACGTTGGGGCACAATCGAGCTTCACTAGTAAACCGCAACTACTTGAGTCATTGCAAACGGTATACTTAATATTTATACATCCCAGTACATCCGATGAACAAAGGCACATGATTGCTTCCAGAGTAAAGGAAGATGTTGGGGAATGCTCACCAGGGTTTACTAATCGAGTGAATTTTGTCCTTACGCTCTTTAACATACCACAAAACATCGATGAATTAATTGCACAAGTACGCTTTAGATGTGTGGATAGAATAGCGGGTCTCATTGCGTCACAGAACCCACAAGGGATTCATATTCACAACCGTGTTATTGAGGTTGCCCGAGGAGCGGGTTTTGGGATCTGGCCTATTAATATCGGTGATATTTTTTCTCACGTAGGTAGCCATAATCTTTCTGATGAAGCAATTATAGAACGTATACGAACAGGTTTTGCCAGATACTTTCAATTATTTTCTCTAGTAAATGCACTGTGTGCTGAACTGGAGTTCTTGATTGCCAAAGTTGGATACCAAGGCAAACGTGGATTAGACCATGGATATCAACTGGAAGAGTATGCAAAATTCAATGAATGCATCAACCGCTTTATATCTATCGAAATCGAAAACTTATTAGAAACAGACTCATCAGAAAACGTGACCAACATCAATTGGCAAAATGTTAAACGTGCGTGGCTTAAAAAATTGAGGGATGAAGGCTATGTCAATCTTTCTCAAGAAGAGAGGGCTTTATTAGATGACCTGCTGCATGAACCCATGTCATTGGATTCAACAACACTTAGCATGTTAATTCCTCATGGTTATGAATTAGTTCAATTTTTGGAATTTTTCAGTGAATCGAGCATAGAACAAAAAGCTACAATTACTCACACTTATCTGAGTAATAAATCACTAGATGAGAAAAAAGAAGTGTTAGCGATTCTTCATAATGAAGCACCTCCATTAACGATTGAACTGAAAAAAGAGCCGCGTTTGCAAGCCATTTATTTTGCCATTGCCATTGCCGAAAAAGAGGTGGCTGCGGTGAGAGCTTATGTAGAGCATGGTGAAGATATTAATGCAGCACTGCCGTTATTATTTAACCAAGCGCATAAAAGCGATACCCTCTATTGGTTACATGATAGTCCGTATCTCTTGCAAAAGATGACAGTGGCTGGCCTAAATACCGTCATTGGTCAGGGGAAATACCAAGGGAAAACGATTGCAGAAACATTGGTGAGTACGAAGAAAGGGCGTCAGTTGTTATTAGAGAATCAAGTATTACAAAGCCTGCTCCTTAAAACCACCATGGCTCATACATTATCTGATGCTATAGGACTGGCACAAACTGAAAGAAATACAGTCCCCACTCGAGAAGGATTTTTCAAAAAATCCTCTCCATTAGCTAGCCAATTATTGCAATATGTTGTTTATGGAGACCTCGCAAAATCTGAAGTATTACTTCAAGGAAATCCATCTGAATTAAAGGCACTACTCATAGAAAAAGTCACCGTTATTGATTATTCAAGACGTAAGGTCAAACAAAAGACTGCTTTTCAGGCAGCGCTTTGCGCTATGGATGATGAACTTTGTGCAATGATAGCTCATTATATGCCAAAAAATGAACTAATTCGCCAGTATCAAGAAATTTTTCCAAGAGGGCACGAATCGTACTATCAAGGACAAACTCCATTTGACTTCAGTAAAATCATGGATGCTATTAGTCAAAGCAGTGATGAGGATGTAGGAATAGCACTTAGACTTGAGCTGCCTAACGAAACAGTATTGTGGCAAAGTATTCAGCAATTTAGGTCAGGTTTCACTGACTGCGCATCCCAAGAAGTCGTGTTTAACCCCCAACATCTCCTCAAGGCATTTGAGCTTTATACTGATAAACTCGACAGTTGGAGTCGGAATCAACAAGAAATATTTTGGCGACAGATCGTCGGTTATGTAGAGAGATATTTGCCGGCCAACATCGCGATGGACTTTGCTCAGGGGCTTTATGATCGGGTACAAAATACAGTAAAATCAACGCGGTCATTCAAGCTTGCTCATTCTGGTATGTCGATTTTCCCACTTGTATTTGACTCTTTTTCTGGATTGGGTTATGAGTGGGCGCACGTGCAGCCCGGCAGGCGGGCCACGGCCCTGTCGATTCTCGTTTCAGAACTCATGAGGTATAAGAACAGTAGTCTTGGGGAAATTATACAGCCAGAGATTGACAGCACTAGCTGTATAATTATGTAATGTGGTAAGAGATAACATCTTGAGCGATTGACGTGGTCTATAATGGATGAACACATCCGGTTAAGAGATAATTAGATCTCAACTAGTTGCATGTAACTTGTGTCGCGAATTTCATTTAGCAAATTAAAGATCCAATCGAGCAAATTACTGGCGATGGGGCTTATGATAAGCAAAATTGTTATGAGACTGCTCTTAGGCGCGGAGACAAACCTGTTTTTCCTCCTCAGCATAACTTTGATTGATTTCATCTGTAAAAATAAGGTGACGATATTTTCTTAAAAATATAAATAGCTTGCCATTTTGTTTTAATCGAGCGCAAATTTTCTCTTCTTTTTTAGACAATTCTATAGGAAAAATCCAATTTTCGTGCTTTATCATGCAGACTCCTGTACTTTTGATCTGCATGAATTTGATCATAAAATTTGAACAATGTCGATCTGTTTAAATTTTACCGATCGGCGCTCTAGTGTTTGATGATCTAAATTAATTAGTCGTTGTCGCTCTTTCCGTGGAGTTTGCTCCAGTATTTTTTATAAAACCATGCTATATTTCTGCTAATATTTTATCAAGATAGGTCTTAGACCAAGGAGATGAAAATGTACAAGAAAGTGTTGTTTGCAACTGATTTCGATGATGTGGGTATTCGCTCTGCAACTAAGGCTAAAAAAATCGCGGATGAAAACCATGCCGAGCTCATTTTAGTTCACGTTGTTGAGCCAATTCCTGCATATGCTTACCCAGGATTTGCAGGATTTGCTGAGGTGGAAGTCTCTATCAAAGAACAAGCAGAGAAAGAGTTAAAAACCCTAGCTGATCGTTTGGGAGTTGATGCTAAGCACCGTTTGCTTGAGTTTGGCTCAACCAAAAATGAAGTTTTGCGTGTAGCTCAGGAACACAACGTTGATTTGATAGTCACAGGAAGTCACGGTAAGCACGGCCTTGCTTTGTTGCTTGGTTCCACTGCTAATGCGATCTTACATGGCGCTAAATGTGATGTGTTGATCGTTAGATCTGATGATGTGTAAGTCTTCAGTCGACCTTTTCTTTGCCCTATAAAATTCGCGCAGAAATCACTCAGACCTTGGGGGGATGGCTTGCGTGGTTAGTGGGATGAAAATGACGGAATTTTTTTGCTGTCTAGCTCAACTTCCCTGTCTTTTTTGTGCGCTGGGCCAGGATTTTGCGGGGTAATGGTTCTTTGCGGCCGGGTTTTGGGGGTGCAGCAAGATTCATGGATAGGGTTCATTGCTGCTATTTTGCTATCAGACAGCATTTTCCCTATTTTTGCATGGGCTGTTAAAGTACTGTCGCTATGGCGCTCTTGGTTTTGTTGCTGACATGTTCTCGAGGGGGGGAGATTTGTTTCGCAAGGGGTAGATCTATTGTTATCAAAGAATTTTATATAAGCAAAGCGACAGATTTCTGCAATCACAACACCAATTATTGCAGAAGCAGCACCCGCCAGTGCTGTCGCGATAAAACCAGCTCCTAATGCGGCGAAGATCCCAGTCATTACTAATGCAACCCCTATCGCTGCACCTATAAGACCACCAGCCATTGCAATGATATAACGTGATGGTTGTTCTCTTGTTTTTGAATTAGCGGTTGATTTTTGTTGGGTCACTGGTTCGTTTAGAGGTTGAGGTTCAGTGCTAACATTATCAGAGGTTGATTCTGCAAATGCATTGGTAAGACCAATAACGCTTTTAGAAGTTGGTTCTGCTGCAGGGGCGAGCATAGACAAGGTAGTTGTATCAACGACATATTGATTACTTTCTACAAGATGCAGATATTTATGTATGACTTTC
Organism: Legionella sp.; assembly: GCA_044233795.1. Taxonomy (GTDB): domain Bacteria; phylum Pseudomonadota; class Gammaproteobacteria; order Legionellales; family Legionellaceae; genus JBIIJL01. Next base: position 20,732 of record JBIIJL010000020.1, read on the forward strand.
CCCACAAATTTACTTTCAGGACTATATTTCAGAACTTTAACTTCGCCGTTTGATTTTTTTGTGGCTAGAAAAACGCTTTCTTGATTTAGTTTTCTAAAAGGCTCAACTACCTCGTTATGAAAAAAATAACTTAAACCTCCATATTCTTCGCTTGAAACACCATAAGGATGGAACTCATTGATATCATCGATGAGTAAGATAAGATCAGGTGCTTTCCCTGTGCATAGTTCGGACTCTCTAAATTCTTTTGCATATTTCTCATTCGCACTGGCGTGTTTTCCGAAATAGGGAACTAAATAGCGAGCTTTTATCCCCTGATCACGCAAAGTTTGTCTTTCCATAAGACTAAGTCGGCTAAGTTCATGAAATTTTAATGGAGCCACACCTCTAACCCTTGCTAAATAACTATCAACAGAAGAAAATTTACCTATGATCCTGAGCAAGTCACTATCTAATTGTGTGTTGATTGTCTTGAACAATCTTTCCAGACCTTGCACATATTTCCCACTTGAAGCAATTTCTTCTTCTACAATAACTAACTCAGCCATATAACCATTATTCGCCAATGAGGTCATTATCGTTGCAATTTGTAGGAGTCCCCCTGAGCCAATATCTAAAATTCTAATTGGTGTATCTTTGGGCCAGCTTTGTTTGTTTAGCAGACTAACAACATACTCATCCAAGAAATCACGCGCATTATTTGGTATTTTTCTATCAAACAAATAACAGTTACATTCTCCAAGATCCACTTCTTGTCTTCTTACATATTGAAAGGGAGTTTCAGATATTAAAAACATAAGACGACTATCTCCAATTACATTAGCGCACTAGTTGGTGAAAATTAGAATTTCATGATCAATAATAACCCACAACGTATTTAAAAATCAATATTTATCACGCAATAATGGGATTTGTTGAGGATTGATAACTTGCCTGCGCGGTTGTCCAATTAATTTCTTCGCAATTCTACGATTACTCAGTATAATCCTTGGTTTTGCCTTGACTTTGTATATCAAATGAAATTGCTTCGAGGGCGCGACCTTCCTTCTTCTATAAATACAGGTGCTGTAGCGACCATTGGTAATTTTGATGGTGTCCATCTTGGACATCAAGCATTGTTGTCGAGATTACGGGCTGAAGCGAAAGCGCGGGGGTTGCCTTTATTGGTCATTTTATTTGAGCCGCAACCCGGAGAGTATTTCCTTCAGGAAAGAGCACCAGCTAGACTTTCGTTATTACGTGATAAATTGGTCGCGCTTAAACGATTTGGCGTTGACTATGTTTACTGCATTCGTTTCAATCAAAAAATGGCCGAGATTGATGCCGCACAATTTGCTCAGGACACCTTTTTTTCACGATTTTTCGTCAAATATATATTGGTTGGCGAAGATTTTCGCTTTGGTCGTGATAGGATGGGTGATGTGGGTTTATTGCAGTTGCTAGCAAAAGATGCAGGTGCGACGGTTGAAGCATTCCCCAATTTTGTCATCGATCATGAAAGGGTGAGTTCTACGACGATTAGACAAGCATTAAAACGCGGTGCATTTGACGTCGCAAAAGACTTGTTGGGTAGACCTTATGCTATTTTAGGTCGGATTGTGCGAGGAGATGGCCGTGGTAGGCAGTGGGGAGTGCCTACGGCGAATCTTCATTTGCGCCATAAAGCCTTACCATTAAGTGGTGTTTTTTGTGTGAAAATGATACGACCTTGGGGGCAAGTGATGATGGGTGTTGCCAACATGGGCTGTCGTCCTACCGTTGATGGCGTGAAAAAATGTCTAGAAATTTATCTGTTCGATTTCTCAGGAGATCTATATGGTGAGCAGGTGCAAGTGATTTTTTTACATAAACTTCGAGATGAAATAAAATTTCCCTCGGTCAATGACTTGATACGCGCTATCCAAAACGATGTAGAGATGGCAAAGCAATTCTGTATGACACTAACTGAAAGAGTAAGTAGCAATGGCTGATTATAAAGACACATTGAATCTTCCGCAAACAGACTTTCCTATGAAAGCCAGTTTGGCCGTTCGTGAGCCACAGATGCTGGCTGATTGGGTCACAAGTGGAGTGTATGAAAAGATAAGAGCGAAACGCAAAGGCGCCAAACGCTTTATTCTTCACGATGGCCCCCCCTATGCAAATGGACATCTTCATTGTGGTCATGCGTTAAATAAAATTCTTAAGGATATTATCGTTAAATCAAAGACCCTAAATGGATTTGATGCGCCTTTTGTGCCGGGTTGGGACTGTCATGGGTTGCCGGTTGAGCTGAATGTTGAAAAAAAATTTGGCAAAGTCGGTACAAAACTTACTCCTCGTGAATTCAGGGAACAATGTCGAATATACGCCAGAAGCCAGATTGATATTCAGCGCAGTGAATTTCAACGCTTAGGAGTTTTTGGTGATTGGCAGAACCCATATGTCACCATGGATTTTCGTTATGAAGCAAATATTGTTCGCGCATTAGGAAGGATTTTTGCAAACGGACACCTCCAACAAGGTTATAAACCGGTTCATTGGTGTGTCGAATGTGGTTCGGCTTTAGCAGAAGCAGAAGTTGATTATGAAGATAAGGTTTCTCCTTCGATTGATGTGGCGTTTTATGCTGATGATCCAGCCTCATTTCTCGTTAAACTCGAGAGCAATTTGGCACTTAAGCCACTCATTGTACCTATTTGGACTACGACCCCCTGGACTCTGCCAGCCAATGAGGCCGTGTGCTTACATCCTACACTTGATTATGCCTTTATCGATGCTGGTGATAAATATTTTGTCGTTGCACAGGCTTTGGTTGACGATGTAATGGAGCGTTATAAGGTAAAAAATTACGCTGTAGCCGGCATTGTCAAAGGCCAAGTTTTAGAGCATCTTAGGTTGAAACATCCTTTTATCGACCGTGTCGTTCCAGTGGTATTAGGTCAGCACGTCACCACTGATTCTGGCACTGGTGCAGTGCATACGGCACCTGCGCATGGGCCTGATGATTATCATGTTGGCCTTGAGTATCAATTGCCACTTATTAATCCTGTTCTTAAAAATGGATGTTTTGCAGAGGACGTGCATTATTTTGCAGGACTTCATGTTTTAAAAGCGAATCCAATTGTTCTTGATGTTTTGAAAACGCACCATGTTTTACTTTGTAGCGAAGAGCTTAAGCACAGTTACCCACATTGTTGGCGACATAAAACGCCGATGATTTTCTTAGCTACCCCGCAGTGGTTTGTAGCGATGGATAAAAACGGTTTGCGCAATCAGTTGCTTTTGCAAATTGAACAGGTGCGCTGGGTGCCCGATTGGGGCAAAGCACGCATTCATAACATGGTTGATGGAAGGCCTGATTGGTGTATTTCAAGACAGAGGGCTTGGAATACACCAATGCCTCTTTTTGTGCATAAAACAACAGGAGAACCACATCCAAACACTGTAGAGCTTATCGAACGGGTTGCACAGTTGATGGAAGAAGGTGGGATTGATGCTTGGTTTGATTTAGATATTGATGCGTTCTTAGGTCAAGAGGCGTTAGTTTACGAAAAAGTAACTGATACGCTTGATGTATGGTTTGATTCAGGGGTTTCGCATTTTGGTGTGCTAAAAGAGGGGGAATCGCTAGGTTATCCTGCTGATGTTTACCTTGAGGGCTCAGATCAGCATCGTGGTTGGTTTAACTCATCTCTTACGACAGCTGTTGCGATGTATGGACAACCGCCATATAAAACAGTTTTGACCCACGGATATACAGTCGATGCTGAGGGTAAAAAACTCTCTAAATCAAAAGGAAATTATGTGGCTCTTGATAAGCTCATAGAGCAGCACGGTGCTGATATTTTACGTTTGTGGGTGTCATCTACAGACTATCGGAATGAAGTTAGTATTTCAGAAGAAATCATAAAACGTAATGCTGATGCTTACCGACGAATCAGAAATACCGCGCGATTTTTATTGGCCAATTTGTTTGACTTCGATCCGCTTTTGCACCAAGTTCAAAATGAGAATATGGTACTTCTGGACAAGTGGGCGATTGCACGAACAGAAGAGTTACAGCAAGAGATAATCAATGCTTATGACGCTTACCACTTCCACGTGATTTATCAAAAAATTCATAATTTTTGTGCAGTAGATTTAGGAAGTTTTTACCTTGATATTATCAAGGATAGGCAATACACAACACCTGTAAATAGCATTGCGAGACGATCATGTCAAACTGCGATGTTTCATATTGTGCAAGCATTAACACGTTGGCTTGCGCCAATTTTATCTTTTACTGCTGAAGAAATTTGGCGAGCAGTGCCAGGGTTTAATGGTGAGTCAATCTTTTTACAGCAATGGTATCAAGCATTTCCTAAGATTACTGATGTAAGTATGGATGATTGGCTACAGCTGCAGGCTGCTCGAGATGAAATTAATAAAGCCTTAGAAACTGCTCGTCAAGAGGGCCTGATAGGCTCAGGACTTGCTGCTGAGGTAACCTTATATGCAGATGAGCACACGTTTGATCTTTTAGAGAAACTTCAAGATGAATTACGATTTCTTTTGATCACATCTAAAGCGAATGTGCGGAAATTAAGTGAGGCCTCTGATGATCTTGCAAGCCAGGATAGAGTCGCGGGTGTTTTAGTCAGTGTTCGGGCAAGTGATGCTCCTAAATGTGGTCGCTGTTGGCACCGTCGAGAAGATGTGGGGATTGATAATACTCATCCTGAATTATGCAAGCGTTGTGTAGAAAACATTACAGGTTATGATGAACAGAGGCGTTTTGCATGAAAAAATGGCCGTGGCTGTTAATTACCCTTGGTGTGATATTTGCTGATCAATTCACCAAGATATGGGCGTTGCGCGATTTAGTACCTTATCAATCTAAAGTTATTTTTCCAATGCTCAATTTTACGCTTGCTTTTAATACTGGCGCTGCATTTAGCTTTTTACACAGCAGTGGCGTCTGGCATCATTGGTTTTTTATGGCATTTAGCCTGGGAATGAGTGTGGTGCTGTTCATATGGTTGCTTATGCTCGATGCCAGTGAGCGTTTACAGTTATTCTCGCTTTGTTTGATATTGGCGGGGGCGTTAGGGAATGTAATCGATAGATTTAAATTAGGCCATGTCGTTGATTTTATAGATGTATACTATGGTCAGCATCACTGGCCAGTATTTAATGTTGCAGATAGCGCTATTTGTGTGGGGGCGGTATTATTGTTTATTGAGTTAACTCATCGTCAACGCAGTACTTAATGATTGCAGCTGCTTATAATCAGGATTGATGATGCTCACTGCAGCGACGGCAGGTAAACTTAGAAAATGTTCAATTTCTTCGCCTTCAATTTCAGCAGGAAATAACCTTAGGAGTGGCAAATATTTATTTAACAGGGCGCAAAAATCGAGTTTGGCAGGAAACGGCTTGACATTTTTGCAGCCAAAAGACATTGCATGCATTGCCTCAGAGAGGGTTGCAACACCCGGTATGTAGTTCATTGAGTAGAGATCAGCGGTTTGTGCAATGGCAGGTAAGAACCCTGGGCTTGTTGCGAAATGGGCTCCTGCTGTATATGAGTCCTCGAGCTGTTGGGTGGTGAGAATATTTCCAGCCCCTACACGAAGCATAGGAAAATGATGTAATACGCTGGTTAGCGTATTACTATCTATAGAATTAATCTCTACAACTAAAAAATGAGCTTTAATAAGTTCAGCGAGTCTATCGAATAAAAGCACATCAACGTCTAGGGTAATGATAATCGATTGATTTTGTGTGAGCTGTTCCATTATCTGTCATTCAACGGTGTTTAACATGAAGCCATGTTAAAAGAGTTAAATCGTGATAGCAAGTGTTTGCTAAGTGTAGGTCGAAAATAGGTCAGTGCCCGTGAAACAGGGCACTTAGCAGGATGATTAGCGAGGCTCTGGTCGAGGAGATTTCCTAAAAGGTGTCGGTGCGGTTAATGAGCTCTCTTCTTGGGCTTGTGATTCTTTACCAATATCTCCACCAAGCCCTGGCAAATCAGCTCTTTGTAGTAGTAACCGCATGGTTTGTTGTGGGATAGGCATCCCGGGTTTTAATCCGTTGACTTGTTTTTGTAATTCTGTATTACCACTATTTGCGATTATCTTTTTAAGCCAAATGAGCCCTTGCTCAGAAGGTCGTCCTTTGCTCATCAATTCTAAAACGTGTCGATATGTCTCTGTGGTTGATGTGGGTTTTTGGCGCGTTTTGTCTTCGTCGGTGCGCCCAGCGGATGCGCTGCTTGGGCTATTGGGTAAGGGGCTTAGCGCAGGTTTTGTTGCAGGTCTACTTAAACTCATTGCTTCATTGGCGTTTGCCTTGGCGGCTTGTATCTGTGTCAGTTGGTTGGTTAATAACAAAATCTCCTGTTGCAAGGTCTCGCTATGACGAACCAATGGTTCTTTCTTCGCTTGAAATGCGGTAGTTTCTAGCCCTTGGTTTTGTGTTATCAGTGCCTTTACGCCCGTCATTTCAGCGAGGCGTTTTTGATATGAACGTTCAGCTTTATCAATCTCTTCGGGAGATAGTTGGTTTTCTGATTGACCAGTGCGTAATAGCAGCATTTTGCCTTCTTTGTTAACGATTTTATATTCAGATGGTACAATGAAATCCACATCATGAAACGATTTAGCTGGCTCAAGGCTGCCATCTTCATTTCTTTTGAGCATTATTTTTTCTTGCTTAATGACTGAGAGCAAGTCTTTTAAAACGGCCACATGGATGTTCCGAGCGTTATTGGTCTGTAAACGAGCACGTGCTGCTTCTTCCTCACCACTATCTAAAAGGGCGCTAATTTCATCGTTTTCTGTATCAATTGCTGTGGAAAGTTGAGATATTCTCTCTTCAATTCGTGCAATTTTGGTATCATTGTCTTCAGGAAGTTCCGATATCTCGTGAAAGGCATCGTCAATCTGCTCATCAAATGTTTGATATTTTTCTACCAAGACGGTTTCATCCCTTTGAAGTAATTCGAGGGCTTTTTCAAGTTTATCTGATTCATCAAATTTATTTTTCAGGGTATCTTCAAGTGCCTCCTCTGATTGTTCGTAGGCTCTTGTACTTTCAGCAAAGACCTCAGTCTGCACAGACGTTTTAGAAGCTTGATTTCCTTCAGATGCGTGTTTGTGTATAAGCTCTCGGATAAAATCACGGATGCGTTCAGCTTTAGCGTCTTCTCGATAGATTAACGCGAGCAAAAGAAAAACCTTGATGCGTTGTTCAAGGCGTATGGCTTCGAGATTTTCTTCCATAGCTTGTTGTTGCATTACAGCCATCTCGGCGATTTCTTCTTCGATCATTTCTAAGACGGTTTCGCCTGCCGGTGAATGTAGGAAAGCGATAACGTCGGTAGAATTTTGTAGGCCATAGTAACTTAATAGTCGGACTGCAAGCCCTTCAACATCTTCTTCTAGTATTTTAGGTTTAGCACTACTCTGTATAGAGGTTTCTGCGTCAGCAAGCCATTGGTCAAGTGTCTCTTTGGATATCGTTATCTCATCACCAGATTTACGGGTTAAACTTAGAAGATTTGTTGCTGGATTATCCTTTTCTGTATCGGGCATAGTTTGTCTCTTAATTAAGTTAACCTACTATTAGTAATTATACACAGGATTTGCTGTGTATTCAATATACATAATGTCCGTTATGAAATCCGTAGTCGATCATTCGATCACGCGCGTCTTGTGAAGCATTACCTAGGATGCTTATGGCCAACATTGGTGGGCATGGCCTAAAGGAAGGCCCGAAGGTCCTGCAGTGATATTTTTGGTCCCACTTTCGTTAAAGAGCAGAGATTGGCATAAGGTATCTTGAGTAGCTTGCGCTCCTAACGGGGTAGCTTTTAATATAAAAAAGTTATGATGTGCATTGACAATAGACAATTGATACCATCCATGGGGGGTAATACTGCTTGTTAATAAATCTTGAGTGCTTCCTGAACCAATGCTCGCACTGTGATAGGTGTGGTGTTGCCCATAATACTGCTCCATGCGATTGGCTAAGTCAAGGAGTGCTGTTTGTGCCTCAAGCCGACGTGCGCGTATCAGTATGTCTTGGTAGAGGGGTGTAGCAATCGCCCACAAAATACCAGTAACAGCAAGGACTGCGACAAGTTCAATAAGAGTAAACCCTAAACTTAAATCAGCTCGTTTCATTGGTGATGAATCAATACAAAGGTTGGTTTTTCCATGGGCTGTCGACTATACCAAAGCTTCAATTTACTTTCGATAGAAAAAACATGCTCAGGACTCTATATACTAGAAGCGGATCCTGATAACATGGTTTAAAAGTAAACAGGATTTTTATACATGACAACATATTGTGGATATATTGCATTGGTAGGGCGGCCAAATGTTGGCAAATCAACATTACTGAACCGTATTTTACAACAAAAACTAAGCATCACCTCACGTAAACCGCAAACGACGAGACATAGTTTGCTCGGTATTGATACCGATGGTTCCTACCAATCGATTTATGTTGATACACCAGGTATTCATCAGGGTTCAAAAAAGATGATGAACCGCTTGATGAATAAAACCGCCATTACAGTGTTACGAGATGTGGATATTATCGCCTTTTTGGTCGATGGGACCCATTGGACAGAGGAAGACGAGTACGTTCTAAAGCTTATCAAACAAACTTCAGCGCCTTGTTATTTGTTGGTGAATAAAGTTGATAAGATTAATGATAAAGGCGTATTGCTTCCTTGGATACAAGATATAAGTGTGCGCCATGATTTTAAAGCCATTATTCCTTTGTCTGCAAAAACTGGCGATCAAGTTGATACATTTACAGCACAACTTAAAAAAGATATGCCCGAAGGACTGCATTTATTTGGTGAGGAAGAAATTACCGATCGCCCGAT
>JBIIJL010000091.1:0-7391 GCA_044233795.1 Legionella sp.
GCAAGAGCTCCCTTATACGACGATGGTTGATATTGAATCATTTAAAGATGAAGGCGAACTTTTTCGCATTCATGCGTTGATTTTGGTAGATAAAGAGAGCCATAAACGCATGATTATCGGTGAAAAAGGGCGTAAATTAAAGGAAATGGCGACGAGTGCGCGGCTTGATATGGAAAAGCTCTTGGGTAAAAAAATATTCTTGCATTGTTATTGTAAGGTAAAGTCTGGTTGGTCTGATGATGAACGTTTATTAAAGCAATTTGGTTTATAGTATTTCACTTAAAAGGCGCTTTATGACGAGGATGGATTCAGCGTTTACCTGGGTCATTCATAAGTACTGGTCGGGTGACAGTAGTGCGCGAGTCATTTTTTTTACCAAAGAGCATGGTCTTGTGAATTGTTTTTACAAAGGTGGTCGTGCCCCTAAAAAGCAAGCATTACTTCAGGCCTTCCTCCCATTGTGGCTTGCCATGGATGTCAAAAATGATGCTCATTTCGTCAGGCATCTTGAAATTGCCAGTACACCATTGATTTTGCCTGCAAGAAATTTATTTGCGGGCCTTTATCTTAACGAGCTACTCTATTTGGCATTGAAACCGCAAGACCCACATCCAAAACTATATGACACTTATCAAGCAGCACTGACCTTGCTTTCTCAGGCCATAGACAAGCTTGAGATTGAGGCGATTCTACGCCGTTTTGAATGGCAATTATTGAGCTCATGTGGTTATCAATTGTCGCTCACTTTTGAAGCACGGACGTTCCGTGCCATTGAACCTCATCTAAATTATCATTTGATAGCTACAGAGGGTTTTATAGAAGCCTCAGAGGGGATTCGTGGGGATCATATTTTAGCTATGGCCGAAGATGACTTGAGTGACCCTAGAGTTTTAAAGGCACTAAAGCACATCATGCGCCAGGTCATTGCTCATGCAATCGATGGCAAAGAAATTCGGGCAAGACGTCTTTATGCTACGTCAAATAACGGATCATGCTAGGTGAAGTCTCAGAAGTTAGTATACTATCGATTTTTTTAATTTGTATTAAGGTTTAAGATGAACAAAAAAATCTTACTTGGGGTTAATATTGATCATGTCGCTACACTGAGGCAAGCGCGCGGCACGAAGTATCCTGATCCGGTGTATGCGGCACAGGAAGCTGAATCTGCGGGTGCTGATCTTATTACCTTACATATGCGAGAAGATCTAAGGCATATCCAAGCGCGAGATGTACGCATGATTAAAGAAGTACTTCAAACCCCAATGAATCTAGAATTGGCTGTTACTGATGCAATGCTTGATTTTGCAATAGAAATAGCTCCTGAGCACACTTGTCTTGTGCCTGAAAAGCGCGAAGAATTAACGACAGAAGGTGGGCTTGATGTTATCGGGCATTTGCGGCATGTTGACCGAGCAATTGAGCGACTGCAATCTTTTGGTAGTGAAGTGTCATTGTTTATCGACCCAGATGTCGCACAAATTGATGCTGCTAAAAAAATCGGCGCCCAAGCGATTGAAATTCACACAGGATGTTATGCGGATGCTCCAAATGAACGATTACAACAAATTGAACTCGCGCGGATTAGACAAGCAGCTCAATATGCTGCTAGTCTAAACTTAGTGGTTAACGCAGGACATGGTTTGCATTATCACAATGTTCAACCCATTGCGCGCATCCCCGAATTTCGGGAGTTGAACATTGGACATGCCATTATCTCCAGAGCTCTTTTTTGTGGATTAAAAGATGCCGTTCGTCACATGCGCCAACTAATGCAGGAAGCAAGAGATGATGCCTTCAACTGAAGCAATTGTTATTCGTATCACCGGAGATTCAGGTGATGGTGTGCAACTCGTTGGAGAGCAGCTAACCATTACTGCCGCTCTAACAGGACGTGATGTGCGAACGTTACCTGATTTTCCCGCAGAAATTCGCGCCCCTGCAGGTACGGTGGCGGGAGTGTCAGGGTTCCAATTGGCAATGGCTGAGAAAGCGATTTTTACCGCTGGGGAATCATTGGATGTCCTGGTGGCTTTAAATCCCGCAGCGTTAAAAAATTCATTGCAATATCTTCATCAAAATGCACTGCTAATTGTTAATGAAGACAGTATGTCGGACAAGGATTGGGAAAAAGCCAAATGTAACCCAAGTCTCTTAGAAGACGCCAAAGAGCAATTTCAGGTGCTTTCGTTGCCGTTAATTACGCTATCTTTAAAAGCTGTGGAAGGCCTTGCTATTAGTCATGCTGAAGCAAAAAAAACTAAAAATTTATATGTATTAGGTCTTGTCTTGTGGCTCTTTGATTTGCCAACCGACTACTGTTTATCGTTTATTGAAAAAAAATTCAAGAAAAAACCACTGATAGCTGAAGCCAATGCGAAGAGTTTACTCGCAGGATACAACTACGCGATGACACTCGAGTTGAGTCGGCGCCAATATCATTTAGGACAAGTTTCACGCGAGGAGGGTGAGTATCGGCAATTAACTGGGGTAGAAGCTGTGGGACTCGCCCTTGCAACACTTGCTGTGAGTCTTAAAGCGCCAATATTTGTTGCAGGCTATCCTATCACACCAGCGTCGGCCATTTTACAAGAATGCGCGCGTCTTAAAGATTTTGGTATTGAACTTTTTCAAGCAGAAGATGAAATTGCTTCGATTTGTGCATGTATTGGCGCATCATTCGGTGGGACATTGGCTTTATCTTGTACTTCGGGGCCAGGCCTTGATTTAAAAAGTGAAGGTCTAGGATTAGCTATGGTAAGTGAGTTACCTTTGGTTTTAATCGATGTACAGCGCGCTGGTGCCTCTACGGGGCTTCCAACCAAAACTTCGCAAAGTGATTTAAACCAAGCGCTTTATGGTCGCCATGGCGAAGCGCCTATTCCTGTTCTCGCCGCCCGGTCGCCTGCTGATTGCTTTAATACGATTCTTGAAGCATTTTGTATTGCTACCAAATACATGACGCCAGTGACGGTCCTATTGGATGCCTATCTAGCAAATGCTGCCGAACCTTGGCAGATACCTGCCCCTGATACTATCACCATACCGGCGATTGCCTTTAATCGTTTCTCGAAACCTTTTCAACGTGATGACCACCTAAGTCGGAGTTGGAACGTTCCTGGTACGCCAGGTTTTATTCATCAGCTTGGTGGACTTGAAAAGCAAGGTGAGGAGGGTCGCGTGAGTTACGATCCTGAAAATCATCAACATATGATAAGTCTTAGAGCTGAAAAAATTCAGGGGATCGCGCGCGAGTATTCAGAAACAGTTATTGAAGGAGCCCCCAACGCCTCTATTCTTTTGGTTGGATGGGGCAGTACCTACGGGAGTCTTAAATCAGCTGTTTGCGCTTTAGCTCATCAAGGGCACGAAGTTGCTTTCCTTCATTTGCGGAATTTAAATCCATTGCCGCTTGATTTAGGCAGTATTTTAAAGCGATATGGGCGAGTTCTGGTGGCTGAGCTTAATTCAGGGCAATTGTGCGCATTGTTACGAGCTAGGTACCTGATTGATGCTCGATTGATAGGTCAAAGTAATGGCCAGCCATTTACCGAAACCAAGTTGATTTCAGCAATTAAGGCGGAGGTGTGTTATGAAACCGTATAACAAAGCTGATTTTGTCAATGATACCGAGGTTCGCTGGTGCCCTGGTTGTGGGGATTATGCAATTTTAGCTGCGTTGCAGCGAACGCTACCTATGTTAGGCTTGCCCCCTGAAAAACATGTTTTTGTATCAGGCATTGGTTGTGCAGGACGTTTACCCTATTATATGAATACCTATGGTTTTCATACTATTCACGGACGTGCCACCGCAGTTGCTACAGGCCTTAAGATGATGCACGATGATTTGTGCGTGTGGGTTATTACCGGTGATGGCGATGCATTAAGTATCGGCGCAAATCATTTGGTTCATTGTTTAAGGCGCAATGTAAACGTTAAAATTCTCCTCATCAATAATCAAGTCTATGGTTTAACCAAGGGACAATTCTCACCTACGTCTAAAAAAGGCCAGATTACTAAAACATCGCCTGAGGGGGTTACCCATCAGCCCATGAATCCACTGACCTTAGCGCTTGCTGCGGGTGCTACTTTTGTTGCACGCGCCGTGGATAAAAATCCTCAGCATTTGGGGGAAATGATTCAACAAGCATATGAACATCAGGGTGCGTCTTTGATTGAAATTTATCAAGATTGTCATATTTTTAACGCAGGAGCCTTCGATGCATTTGCTGAAAAAAGTAATCGTGCGAAAGCTACAGTACTATTGAAAGAAGCACAAATACTTCGTTTTGGTGAAAGTGATGAGTGGGCGTTAGATCTCGTTGGCGACAGCTTTGAGCGGGTCTCAAGTTTAAGTACACAGTACCTTCATAATTCATCGAATTTTCTTGCTGCAATGCGTTTGGCAAGCTTATCGTTTCCCCAATATCCAGTGCCGTTGGGTGTCTATTATCAAGAAAAACGCGAGTGTTATCAGCATCAAGCAAATGTGATGAAAACTCAAAGTGATCTGGCAGATTTGTATCGAAAAAGAGCGAGTTGGCACCAGGGGTGATATTAGGGACGTTACCTGGTACTACAGTTGTAATTTAATGGATTGAATCGTATTCCTTCGATAATGATAGAATTTAGCTATCGCCTGATGTTTTCTTCTCCAAAATGACCAACTGGAAATCTTTTCTGTGGATTGTTTAATTTTTGAGTAAAAATAAGTAAAGAATCTTCTTGTTTCTTGAACGGACCAGTCAATCAAGCCAACCCTCGGCGTTCCAGAAAGGAGCGCATCGGATGGTTTTGGGTTTTTTTTTCAAGCAACTTCACTTCAGTTTGTTTAAGCTCCCAACGTAATTTGGTGAGAAATGCAAGCGCAAGCATTGCAAATGTAATATGACGATACCAGCCTACCCAACTACGCACCTGATACTGATCCAAACCAACTTCACCTTTTGCCATTTCAAAACATTCCTCAATGGTCCAACGACTTCCAGCAGCTTTAGCCATATCCTGCAGTGACTTGATATTTGGAGCAAATGCAATATAAAAAGCCACGTCAGTTTCATCTTTGATATTTCTTCTGATTAATAACCAACGCTCCCATCCATCTGGACTATCGGAATTAGGGGTGCGACAAGCAACGGAATGAAAAGATACTTTAAGAAGTTATCTTGTTGTAAAATAAGTAATTTAACAATTAATGATTGGTCTAATATACCCTTGCACCAAGATTAAAAAACCGCCTTTATGCATTGCTTTAAAACCATTTTTCACCTTAAAATATCTTTTCATTCCGTTGCTTGTCGCACCCCACAATCTACCGTTTATTAGATTAAAGAGTATGCCCATAATGAATAATTCAAACTATCTGTCAGGAGGGCGCGAGAATCAAATTATAAAAATTGGAAATACTGTCCATCGCCCAACTGGGAGATGGACAATACAAATACACGAGCTTCTTTTGCATTTACGTCAGAGTGGCTTTTATGCGGCTCCTGAGCCTTTGGGATTTGATAAAGAGGGCCGAGAAATAGTCAGTTTTATAGAGGGAGAGGTAAGTAATTACCCTTTGAGTCCTAATGCATCATCAATTAAAGCTTTAGTTTCAGCTGCTTTATTATTACGTAATTTCCATGATACAACACAAGGTTTTTTGAACAACATCATCGTTGAAAACAACGATTGGCAACTCCCTGCCCGCCAACCTTATGAAATTATCTGTCACGGAGATTACGCACCTTATAATACTGTGTTAAATGGAGAAATTTCTGTTGGGATTATTGACTTTGATACATGCCATCCAGGGCCTCGAGTATGGGATATTGCTTATGCTTTGTATCGATGGTGCCCATTTACAAATCCCCAAAATAAGGATGGATTTGGTTCTATTGAGGAGCAAATAAAAAGAGCTCGTTTATTTTGTCATTCTTATGGTTTGGCTGATGAAATAAGACTGGGGTTGGCAGATTTAATGGTTGAGCGATTACAGGCGTTGGTAGGCTTTATGTTTTATCAAGCGAACTTAAGTGATGAAACCAACAAATTAAATATTAAAAATAAACATCATGTGCTTTATTTGGATGATATAAAATATATTAAAAACAATTTGATTAAAATCATGTCTGGAATTACTGATTAGCAATCCTCAAGTCGGTTAGTCGTTCTATTGCTCCCCACGGGCCATATACAGTACATCATCAATAGATGGCGCTCATTTTAAAAGATATTGCGTATATCAGTATCATTTTTAGGCTGAGCTCATCAGTAGAGTCATGAATGGTTGAAAATATGCCTAGCATCTTCTTCGGAAAAAATTGTAGATGTTGTAAACCGAGCAATTTGTTTTTGTAATTCTTCAGGCGTAGATTTAAACAATCCATTTTGTCGAGTCAGTTGTTGCAACATTTTTGCAGTAATATAGTACTGTGCATAGTCACTTTTGGGAGTAAAATCTGACTTGTGAAAATGATCTTCACTTGAAAATTGGTTCTCAGCTTTCGATAGAACTTTCTTATATTGTGATAATAAGGAAGATAAATTCGATGCATCTCTTTCAGTTTGAACAGTTGGCAATAATCCTCTCAATTGATTATTTAGTTCGATAAGTTGATTTTTTATTTCATATTCAGCCGGTGGCCGGGGGTATTTATTGACTTCTTCCTCAAGCATTAGTGCTATCGTTTGGGATTGTGTTTGCGCTTCTTGTCTCGCAGCAGTATCAGCAACATAGACTGGATTAGTTTTACGGATTTCCTTTCTAAATACTGGACTCTTACAAAAATTACATTTCAAACCCAGGCCACATGGGCCTGGTGTGCCGCCACAAACACAACTGACTTTGTAATCAATACTTGTAACATTGTGTGAGAATTTTTTTGCAGAAACTGCAATATAATTTTGTGTATCTAGTTGTCTTTTTAAATCGCCAACTCTCTGCAAGGATTCTTCATAGGGTTGAATAGAGGATTGAAGGCTTGTCAATTTTTGAGCAATAAATTGCGTGAGTAAATTTATACAATGGATAAATTTCTCCTTTTTCTCGGCAAACGATTTTCTATGGATTTCTGCTGATTTTTCTGCGATTTTTTCTTGCGATAAAGTAACCTCTATTGTTGGCTGCACTTTTGCTGTTTCAGCAATTGGATTAGCTGCTATTTCAGCCTCGAGTTCAGCATGGTTTTGAATTTCAATAGTTGGCTCCGCCGCTATTTCAAAGTCGAGGTCAACAGTGTTTTGAGCTTCGATTTCTGGTTGTGCATCCGGTTTAAATAGATTAATCAAAGCCACGAGTGTCGCGCGTCAATTATCTTTGCCGGTTGACGACAATTATCTTTGCCGGTCACCCATAAAAAAAATTAGTTACTTTTCCCTCCTGATATCAAGTTATTATTTTTCTGCTT
>JBIIJL010000068.1:2500-10700 GCA_044233795.1 Legionella sp.
CGCTAGGTTGTGAACCCCGTCAGGCCTGGAAGGGAGCAGCGGTAATGACTGATGCGGGCGCCGAGGTGTGGCTCTTAGAGCTGCCGCCCTTCGATTTTCTTTGATGCTTGTTAATAGAAGATCATAATATATGAGCTACATTGCACTGGCGCGAAAATGGCGTCCACGCACATTCAATGAAATAATCGGCCAAGAGCATGTAAATTTAGCACTGATCAATTCCCTTAGACTGCAGCGTATACACCATGCTTACCTATTCACCGGCACTCGCGGCGTTGGTAAAACCAGCATTGCTCGTTTATTTGCGAAAGCACTAAACTGCGAACAAGGTATCACAGATACACCGTGCCTACAGTGCGATACATGCATATCGATAGAGCAAGGACGATTCATTGATCTTATCGAAATTGATGGAGCCTCCCGAACTCGCGTTGAGGACACGCGGGAGCTTCTCGATAACGTCCAATACGTCCCTTCATCTGGACGCTTCAAAATTTACCTTATAGATGAAGTCCATATGCTTTCTACGCATAGTTTCAATGCGCTTTTAAAAACACTAGAGGAACCACCATCTCACGTAAAATTTCTTCTTGCAACCACTGAATCGCAAAAATTACCAGCAACAATCCTTTCTCGTTGTTTACAGTTTAATTTAAGACACGTCCCAGAAGAAACCATCGCCCTACATTTAAACACCATCCTAACGGCTGAAAAACTCTCTTTTGAAGCAGATGCCACATCATTACTAGCTAAAGCAGCCAAAGGAAGTATTCGCGATGCTTTATCTCTGCTTGATCAAGCGATTGCTTGTTCAGGTGAAAAACTCAAAACCGCGAGTATTAAGGATATTCTTGGGTTTACTCAGCAAGACTATGCAATAGATATTCTTCTTTCCTTAGCTAAGTGTTTACCTGAACAACTATTAGACATCAGTAAGCTCATAGCAACCGAAGGGTCTCATTTCAGTTATGTTGTAGATGAACTATTAAGCCACTTGCACCAACTTAGTATTCACCAAGCAGTACCATCACAAACTCCTATGCCACCAGCACTTCAGAATTTTACTAGCACTTTCTCACCTGAAGATATACAGCTCTTTTACCAAATCGTCTTAAATGGTGGCCAAGAGCTTCATCTGGCGCCAACTCCCCTGATTGGGTTTCAAATGCTGCTCTTGCGCATGTACACATTTAGACCCGCACCTATTGCGGCAAGCCCCGCGCTTTTGTATGAAAACATGCCTGAAGAATCTACAAATACAAATAATGCCATAATTGCTCACACACCTTCGACCCATATTGATCAGAGCGTTTCCGACACCTTGCTAGCAACTACAGGACCTATCAGCCACGGTCAGAGCGTGACCAATTGGGCAGCGATGTTACCTGCATTAAAACTAAGTGGCTTAGCGTTAAATGCCGCTGAGAATGCCGAGTTTATCAGTAAAACTAATAATGAAGTGTTGTTACGTGTGTCCAAAGGACATCAGTCGGTTTTTACGACAACAGTGATGAAACGAATTGAGCAGGGATTGACTAATTATTACCAAGAGGTTATAAAATTAACAATATGCAGTGCACAAGAAGAACCATCAACCCCGGCAAAATTAAAAACCGAAGCAGATATCAAAATGAAACAAAGTGCTGCTGAAAAACTTAGGGACGATCCTTTTTTTCAGCAGTTACAACAGGAATTTTCGGCAGAGCTAGTAACTGATTCCGTTGCTTCGCTACGCGATGAGCTATAATCTACTAGCAACCGACGCAAAATTCATTTATGACGTCCAGCATCTAGGATTTTTATAGATGATGGAAAAATGTTTAACCCTACTCAAATGAGGCTACAATGGACATCAATCAAAATTTAGGCAACTTAATGAAAGAAGCGCAAAAAATGCAGCAACGTATGCAAGAAGCGCAGCAGCAACTGAGCCAATTGGTTGTTTCGGGTGAATCTGGCGGCGGCATGGTAAGAATTGAAATGAATGGTCGTCATGATGTTACCAACGTTAAAATAAACAAAACTCTTTTAGAAGAAGATGTTGAAATGTTGGAAGATCTAGTTGCTGCAGCAGTCAACGATGCCGTTAGAAAAGTAGAAAAGGCATCGAAAGAGAAAATTTCTCAGTTAACTGCAGGCCTCAATATTCCAACTGATTTTCTTAAAGACGGCCAAAAAGAATAATTCCGCGATGAATGCCCTCACCCGCCTGGTAGAAGCTCTTCGCTGTCTACCTGGTGTTGGCCCAAAATCAGCGCAACGCATGGTATTTCAATTGCTCCAATACAATCGTGAGCAAGGGTTACTACTTGCTTCATGTCTTGAAGATGCTATGCACAATGTACATCATTGTCAAAAGTGTAATAACCATACCACGGATGAGATCTGCGCTCTATGTCTCGATATAGATCGCGATCAAAGCACTCTTTGCGTGGTCGAGACGCCCGCAGATGTTGCGGCTATCGAACAAAGCAATGTTTATCGCGGCCGCTACTACGTACTTATGGGAAAAATATCACCCCTAGATGGCATTGGCCCGGACGAAATTAACCTGCCAAAACTACATGCACTCGTTATCCATGAAAACATTCAAGAGATTATTCTTGCATTAAGTCCCACTATTGAAGGACAAACCACAATCCACTTTATTCAAGACCTTGTTCGACCACTCAATATACAAGTGACTCAGCTTGCTCAAGGAATCCCAACAGGTGGCGAGCTTGAATTTCTGGATAGTACGACGATAAGCAGTGCCCTTCGTAACAGAGCCATTTTAAATGACTAATCGATTAACGCTCTTTTTCTGTCTTTTTTTCATCTCGAGTATTGCGCTTGCAACCTTCCAAAAAACCATATGGCCAAAATGGGAGGTCAACAACCCTCTTTCTACAGCAGTTATTTCACATCATGAATGGCGTAATTTCTTAAAACATTGTGTAAAGACCAATGACGAAGGTATTAACTTGGTTGATTATCCACATCTTACCGAAATTGAATTACAGAGCTTAAAAAATTACATCACGCGCATGTCAAACATTGATATTATTCAGTACAATCGTCGTGAACAATTGGCGTTTTGGATTAACCTTTATAACGCGATAACTGTACAAATTGTTGCGGATTTTTATCCGGTAGAGAGTGTTCAGGATATAAACATTTCACCTGGATTATTCAGTATTGGGCCTTGGGGGGCTGATCATATTAAAGTAGCTGGTACGAAATTATCACTAGATGATATTCAAAATAGAATTATTCGCCCCATTTGGAATGATCCCCGTACGCTTTATGCACTAAACGATGCATCGATAGGTGCTGCAAACCTCAACAAGACCCCTTTTGAGGGAGCCTTGATTGAACAGCAGCTCAATGAATCAGCATCCAATTACATTAATTCATTGCGTGGCCTGCAGCTCATTGATGGGCAATTGATTGTATCTAAAATCTATGATTGGTATTTGGACGATTTTGGCGGAAGTGAGCGTGATGTGTTGTACCATATCACCCTTTTTGCGACCCCTCATTTAAAAGTTCACCTCAAAAAAATCCAAACGATTCATGGCTTTATTTATAATTGGTATCTGAACAGTACGGTTGCTACATCATCGTGAAGCAGCCCTTTCAATTTCAACGTTGGTTTCTTCTCTTTGCCTTTTACAATTTTATTTTTTTCTTACTACAAATATCCTTTGTTGTTTCAAAAGGAACTAGTTTTGTAAATACAATTCCTCTCCCACTAGCAGTTGTCATTGAGCTCCTGACGACTCTTTTGATTCATGTTGGGCTATATTTACTAATATCTCTCATACAAACAGTTCTGCTGTTGAGCCTCTGTGACTATCATTTGCTGCATAACTCGATCAAGCGCTTACAAGCTGGGATTTCTTTCATTACTTTTTTGGCGATCTTGAGTGCTAATGGTTACTTTTTCCCATTAAGCCGAATCAGTCAATTTATTTTTCCCGCGATACCTCATGAAATGCTTTTCGCTATCTTGCTAGGCAGTTGTTCTTTGTTAGGCTTACTGCTGCTCAATACCTTTTTTTGGGCGGTATTAAATCGACCATTTCTTACAGCAGGATGTGGCTATATGATTTTGTGTGCCTTCGTCTATAACAAATTCTACCCTGTGGCAAACCATAGCTTACCAGAACATTCAAACCTGCCCGCAAACATTATACTGATTGGGATAGATTCTTTAAACCCTAATGTCATCAACAAGCACAATACACCAACACTGACAACATTCATCAAAGATGCTGTTTTTTTTAAAGAGACCATCACCCCGCTTGGACATACCTACCCTTCATGGTCGACCATACTGACAGGTTTGTATCCACTGCACCACAATGCACGCTTTAATCTGATGCCAAAAGACATGGTTAAAAGCTCGCTCAGTATTGCCTGGACATTACAAAAAATGGGCTACCAGACTTTATTTGCAACGGATGACAGACGCTTTAATAACATCGGATATGATTTTGGCTTTCAACACATTGTTGGGCCTAGGCTTGGCGTGAGTGATGTACTACTAGGTAGTTTCAATGATTTTCCCCTCAGTAATTTACTCGTCAATTTACCGATTGGACGTTTACTATTTCCTTATAATCACATGAGTCGATCAAGTCACTTTAGTTATTATCCAAGAACTTTTGATGACGCTCTTGCGAGAAAGCTTCAGTCAATAAAAAACCAGGGCCCTTTTTTTATTGCCATTCACTACACACTTCCTCATTGGCCTTATGCATATGGGACATCAAAGCCTGCTGAAGTTAATCACGAATTCAGTCTAAAAGAACGTGGGAAATTGTATCTTAAAGCCGTATCTCGAGCTGACCTGCAAGTGGACTCGCTCTTAAAATTACTTACCATCAATGGCTATCTTGAGAACAGCTTAGTAATCCTGTTAAGTGATCATGGCGAAGCTTTGTATGTCAAAGGATCGCGTCAGACCAGCATGGCAAATTATCAGGGGCACGATCACAGTCAGTTTGAAGAGTACCTCTTAAACAACACCCCAATGACGCTTGAAAAAAGTGTTGGGCATGGCTCAGATCTTCTAAGCCCCAACCAATACCATTGTCTGCTTGCTATCAAACTGTACAAACATCATCTTGTTATTTCAGAGCCGAACAAGATTCAAACTCGTGTTTCATTACTTGACATCACCCCAACCATCACTCAATTTCTTGGACTAAAACATCAAAAATTTGATGGTATTTCACTTCTTTCAACAATCCAGAATCCCAAGCACTCCCCCCTTCCCGAGCGATTTTTTATCATGGAGAGTGGCATGTTACCCAATCAATCATTCTCTGAAGAAAAAGTCAGGCGCCTTGGAGAACAATACTTTACCATTGACCATCGAAATAACGAGCTTCAACTCAAAGCAGGTGAGCTTCCATCCCTTTTAGAAAAAAAACTTTACGCCGCGATCGAGGGACAATGGATATTAGCGCTCTACCCCGAGAAAAAACACTATCTACCCATCATCTTGAACCTAGCTAATGGCCAGTGGAGTGATTCATTAACAAGTGATTTCGCAAAACAAACCCCAGCTAAAAGGATGCTTAAGCAACTAGTTGATTTCTACCAAAAGAGATGGGTTGATCAAAAGCATACATCATTGAATCAGGCCAAGCATCACCACCACAAGCAAGATCACCCAGTTTTCTCTTTGATATCAGCAGATATTATAAGATAGAGTGAATTCAAATGTATGAAAACACATTCTACCTGAATATGATTTCATGCCGAGTTTAGTGCACATCCAATCCTCGACTTGGCAACCCTTTCTCAAACAGTATGAACTATGCTGACCAGGGTTTTATACTGAAATTTATGGCCATAGTTTTTCAAGCAACTCATCAACTAAAGCGTTAGAAGCGATAAAAAATCAGCGGCTATCTGATAAAGCATGGCTTCTTGAAGGCACCACGGCTGCTTTAGTACGTAACCAAGCATTTGAAAAAACCACCTCAATTATACAAATAAGCTGAAAACACACCCTTTGGTATAATCCACATTTATTCGATAATGTTCTGCATGCAAAAATCACAAAAAGCTCCACTGAACAGAGCGTATCATCACCACTAAAAGACCAAAACTACGCATTAGTGTTAAGAAGAGCTCTGGATTGCAATACCGTGTGATAAAAAAACTTCTGTGTTATCAACACGATAACCTAAACCAAGATCTGATATCAATGCACCGTTAAGTAATGGAATGACAGCGCATAACTGGCTCATGAAAAACTCAGTACCAGATGCAACATTTCAAACTGTAGTGCAATCACTCAGAGCGCATGGAGCACTCCTTGCAACTGAGTGTCGCGAAAAGCAACTCACGAGACTGGTTAGCACCAATGAGAATACCTCTCGCTAGACGAAATTAGTCTCCTTCAAATGAATTTATTTCGAGTAAACCTGGCTTTTGAAAATGTACTAAAGTGCCTATCTTTTACGCCTTTTTGAAGCTTTAACCATCCTAACCGTCTTGATGGTATTATCGCTTACTTTTAAGATTTCAATCTGGTAGTTTTCAATCATTAAACAACATTCCGCTGGGGGGATATAACCAAGATATTCAATGATTAGGCCACTTAATGTGCGCGGACCTAAAGAGGGGAGGTTCCAATTGAGCAGTCGATTTAAATTTCTCAGTGTTATGCTCGCATCAACCACCACAGAGCCATCATCTTGAGGTGTAATATCCTGACTTAAATCAGCGATATCGGTAGTAAACTCTCCCACTATTTCTTCTAAAATATCTTCCATGGTTACAAGGCCTTGCAAATCACCATACTCATCAACCACAAAACAACTGCGCACTTTCATTCTTTGGAAATTTAAAATCTGAATATTCAATGTCGTACCTTCAGGGATATAATAAGGAGGCCTAGCAGATTTCACGAGACCGCCTAGATCTAATTTATCCTCAAGAGCTAGATGCAACACAGATCGAATATGCACCATACCAACGAGATTATCGATAGAGCCACGAAATAGCGGCAACCGAGTATGTTGGGCAGTTTCTAATTGCACAAGAAGTTCATGCCATGGTTGCTCAAGATCGATCCCGACGATATCTGACTTGGGCACCATAATATCTTCAACCCGCGCCTGCTCTAAATCTATTAAACTCAATAACATACTTTTGTGCTCGATGGGCAACAATCCACCTGACTCATGAACCACGATACGTAACTCGTCTCGAGATAGTGCATCTTTGTGCGCGTTTTCAAAAGATACACCAAAGATATGTAACAACCCATTCGCCAACCAATTGATAAGACGTACCAACGGGGAAAGAATGATGAGAATAATTTTTAATGGCAGCGACGTAGCAAATGCAACTTGTTGTGGATGAAGAGCAGCAAGTGTTTTTGGCGTCATTTCAGAAAAAACCAACACAAAAAATGTTAACAAAACGGTCGCAAAAGCAACCCCCATATCACCATATAATCGTTGTCCAATCAGCGTTGCAACCATAGATGCAATGATGTTCGCCAAAGTATTACCAATCAGTACAACACCAAGCAACCGCTCCGGATGTGCCAACATTTGATTGACTCTAATCGCTTGTTTGTTTTTTTTCTTGACAAGATGCCTTAGCCGATAACGATTGATTGACATCATCCCAATTTCAGCGCCTGAAAAAAAACCTGAAAAAATAATCAATACAACCAACGTAATAAACAGCAGGCTCAACGAAACTTGCACAAGATTTTCCTTGAATAATGGTTAGAGTGTGTGTTGAGAATTGCTCTACAACGCCTACGTAACGCGGCTTGTCCGCATCATCCAGGAGATCTCTGGATACCGTGGACAAACCGCGGTACGTGGGTACTTTAGAACATTTTCCAAAACGAAATGTCAAAAAACCCTATGATGATTAAACAAAACATCATACCAAAAAGTTTCAACAACTGCAGGGCCTTCTTATATAAGTTTTAACATGAGTATTTGGATACAACACATCATCCGATGTCCTGCCTCGTTGAGAGCTAACAAGAGTTGACTATATAATTATCATTACACATAATTCACAAGAGCCCCAGATAACCACAAGTCTACAGCTCAGAAGCCTTTCGCATGGCGTAGCTTGGCGTTGTAGTAGAATAAGCAACCGTGGTTTCTCTGGGGCAAAATGAATCGCTACTATTTTACTGGTTGCATCGTCAATAAAAACGATTGCACAGCAT
>JBIIJL010000147.1:0-2604 GCA_044233795.1 Legionella sp.
TGGCAAATATTCCAACGAGTGGCACATCGCCCACCTGAAGGAGCCACGCAATGTGGTGCCCGAATCCATCATGCCTTCGTATGAGTTCATGTTCAGCCATGAAGCCGACATCAAAAATATCGGCAAGCTAATGGCCGCGCACAAAGTCGTAGGTGTCCCTTACACCGACGCGATGATCGAACAGGCCTACAACGATGCCATGGCACAGGCACATCCAGATACGGACAGTGCTGGGCTACTCGAGCGCTATGGGCAGAAAGTCAATGTGCATGACTTCGATGGACAGCCGAACTTGGTCTCCGAAATGGATGCGCTGGTAGCCTATCTCCAAGTACTCGGCACGCTGGCCGATATAAAAGAGTATGAGTTGAAGCAAGCAGCGCCGGCTACTGAGGAGGAAAAATAATGTCTTTTGTCATCGAACATGCCCCCACCATCGGGACGGTGTTTTTCTTCACCGCATTTGTGTGGATTGCCTTCAAGGCCTACCACCCACGCAATAAAGAGAAACTTCAAAACCATGCCTTCATTCCGCTGAAGGAGGAACCACGCAATGACTGATAACAACGAACCAAAAGAAACCGATAAACTCTCCGGCGTCGAGACCACAGGTCATGAATGGGACGGCCTGAAGGAGTTGAACAACCCTGCCCCGCGCTGGTGGCTGTGGGTCTTCTTTATCACCGTTATTTGGTCGGTGGGCTACTGGGTCATCTTCCCCGCATGGCCGACACTTTCGGGCGAAGGCGAGCGCGGGGGCACCAAAGGCACGCGCGAGTGGACACAGTATAAAAAACTGGCCGATGAACAAGCCGAGATTCTCGCCCTTCGTGGGGAGTATGCCGACAAAATCAAGGCGCTCTCGCTGGAAGAAATCCAGAGCGACCCAACGCTCTATGCCTACGCCGTTGCGGGTGGCCGCACCATGTTCAAAGAAAACTGCTCCGCGTGCCACGGCACCGGTGCGCAAGGTGGCCCCGGCTATCCCAACTTGAACGATGATGACTGGATCTGGGCGGGTGATATGCAGGGTATCTATAAAACCCTGCAGCATGGTATTCGCTCTGGTCATCCTGAGGCACGTGATTCACAAATGCCTGCGTTCGGTGAGTCGCTGAAGAAAGCACAGATCGCCAGTGTCGCCGAGCATGTCCTAAGCCTCTCCACTGGCAAGGATGCGAACGAAGCAGGCAAGGCATTGTTCGAGCAGAACTGTGCTGCCTGCCACGGAAGCGATGGCAAAGGCAATCGCGAGCTAGGTGCGCCAAACCTTGCCGATGCGATTTGGCTTTATGGCAACGATAAAGCAGCCATTGCTAGCCAGATTGCCAAGCCTCGCCAAGGCGTGATGCCCGCATGGGGTCCGCGCTTGAGCGATGATACACTCAAGCAACTGACCATCTACGTGCATTCGTTGGGTGGTGGCGAAGCATCGGTAACATCACCTGCTGCTGCAACCAAGGAAGGAGAGGCACAGCCGACGGAATAATTATGGCTGAGCAAATCCAGTTCTTCAAAAAGCAGCAGAAGATTTATCCGCGCCGGGTCTGGGGTAGATTTCGCAAGCTGAAATGGCTTGCGATGGGTGCGCTGCTAGGCATCTACTATCTTGCACCATGGTTGCGCTGGGATCGGGGTGAGCACGCGCCCGACCAGGCTATTTTCATCGATATGGTGCATCGCCGCGCTTATTTCTTCGATATTCAAATCTGGCCGCAAGAGGTGTATTACATCACCGGGCTACTGATTCTGGCGGCGGTGGGGCTGTTCTTCGTCACCTCGCTTTTGGGGCGCGTGTGGTGTGGCTATGCCTGCCCGCAGACGGTATGGACGGATTTGTTCGTTTGGGTCGAGCGCATTGTGCAGGGCGATCGTAACGCGCGCAAGAAGCTCGATGAATCACCGTGGACATTCGAAAAAATTGGCAAGAAATTGCTCACGCATCTCCTGTGGCTGCTCATTGGCCTGTGCACCGGGGGTGCCTGGGTGTTTTATTTCAACGATGCGCCGACCCTGTTCGATCAACTTGTGCATCTCGATATTTCCTGGGGCGTGGGGGGCTGGATTCTGGGGCTCACCCTCTCCACCTACGTTATGGCCGGGTTCGATCCCAATACCCTCCTCATCGCCTATGACGTTGAGCGTGGTGAGCCGCGGGGCAAATGGAAGAAAAAAGACGAATACCTCGCTCGCGCGGCAGGCAAAGCCACCTATCACGCCGAAGCCACCGGGCTGTTGGCTGAAGCGAAAAGCGCTCAGATGCTTAGCCCCATTGCCAAGCCCGGCCATTGCATCGATTGCGATTCCTGCGTGGTGGTCTGCCCCATGGGCATCGACATCCGCGACGGCTTGCAGATGGAGTGTATTGCCTGCGGCCTGTGTGTCGATGCGTGCGATACGGTGATGGACAAAATCGGTCTGCCACGCGGACTCATTCGCTACGACACCGAAAATAAAATACCGTTCAAACTCTTGCGTCCGCGCACATTCTGGTACGCCGGCATCATGGCGCTCGTGGGCTGTTTCATGCTTTATGCCCTGCTCACCCGCTCGCCGATGGATGTCAGCATCATCCATGACCGCAATCCACTCTATGTCACACTG
>JBIIJL010000157.1:0-2538 GCA_044233795.1 Legionella sp.
ATTAGTTCAACCGGCGGCGGGCGAGATGTTGGTAGGCGTTCCAAAAACGGAGAAGTCGCTGGCAGGTTGTGCGACGTTGTGGTGGTGACAGATGAAGATCCGTATGATGACGATCCGCTTGAAATTATGCAGATGGTCGAAGAAGGAGTTGTAAAATCAGGGAAAGTATTGGGAGAAAATTATTTTGTGATTCCAGATCGGCGAGACGCGATTACAGAATTGTTCGCGCTTGCGAAAGCAAATGATGTTGTGCTGCTGACATGCAAAGGAGCTGAAACGAAAATGGCCGTTGCTGGCGGGCGAAAAATTGAGTGGGATGATCGGGTTGTAGCGCGAGAATTATTGCAAAAATAGTGTCTAAAAGACACAAAAAGATATCCCTTTACTGCAAGTAAAAGTATTGACTTTTTCTCTAATATCTGATACTAATATCAAGTTTCGCGGGTGTATTGGATTCATTCCAGTTCAGTCCGCGTGCACTTTTCAATAGAGTGTTGAGGTGAATTATGTAGAGAAGTCGATTCTTTATATGCTTCGCCTCAACAACCAACAACCCGACCCACGCATCCCGCGTGTGGTCATCCTGAATACAAGGAAGGTGATTCATGCACAGCCTGTTCCTGTTCTTCTCGGATATGGCGCTGGCGTCCGCCGGCGTCGATCCGGCGCACGTGCCGGAGGGTACGTTCGCGACCGCGTCGCTTCTGAAGTTCTTCGGTGTCGAGTACATCACGCAGCAGACCGCGCAGTATGTCGCCGTGGCCGTGTTCCTGACCATGTTCGCGGCGATCGCGGGCGAGGTCAAGCATCACGTCAACAAGATGTACCTGTCGTTCGGCGCTGCGGCTTTCCTCCTCCTCGTCGGCTTCATCGACCTGCACCAGGCGTGGGCGATGCAGGAGGCGAACATTCTCCTCCTCCTCGTCGGTATGATGCTGGTCATCGTGGTGCTCGAGCGCACGCGCATCTTCGACCTGATCGCGCACACCTTGATCAAGCGCAGCGGGGGCGACCTGAGCTACCTGCTCTGGGCGTTCTCGTTCACCACCGGCTTCACCTCCATGGGGCTCGACAACGTCACAACGGTGCTCGTCATGACCCCGGCGCAGGTGAAGACGGCGATCAAGCTCGGCAAGGATCCGCGCCGCTACGTCATAAACCTCGCGCAGTCCAGCAACGAGTGCGGCGCCGCGACCCTCATCGGCGACCCCCCGAACCCGATCATCGCGAAGTTCGGCAACAAGTCGTTCATGGACTTCATCTGGTCCGTACTGCCTTTCGTGTGGATTGGCTGGCTCGCCGGTCAGACCGTCACGTGGTGGCAGATGAAGCGCGCGGGTCTGCTCGATCAGTCCCTCTCGCCGGACGAGCTTCAGGAGCTGCTCGACGAGCAGTTCGCCATGACGGAGGGTGAGATCCGCAACGCCAAGATCGCTGGCAGCGTGTTCGGCATGGCCCTGATCTGCTTCGGCTTCGCCCACAGCCTCGGCATCGAGGTGGGCGTGATCGCAATCACGGCTGCGATCATCACCCTCGTGCTGACGAGCCCGCACAACCCGGCGCACGTCCTTGAGAAGGTGGAGTGGGGTACGATCGGGTTCTTCATGGGCCTGTTCATCGTCGTCGGCTACTTGCAGCTGACCGGCGTGTTCGGGGTCGTGTCTGAAAGGCTCGTCTCGGTGATCGGGAACGACATGGTGATGGGCTTCCTGCTCATCGGCGTGGTTGGCGCGGTCGCCTCGGCGATCGTCGACAACATCCCGTTCGTGATGGCGTTTTCCTTCGTGCTCCAGGCGATGGGCGAGCAGCTCGGCGTCGAGACCGTGTCCCCGCTGTGGTGGGCGCTGTGCATCGGCGCGTGCCTCGGCGGCAACATCACGCTCATTGGCACGTCGGCCGGCGTCGTGTCCAGCGACAAGTCCAACGAGGCCAACCGCACGCTCATCGACGAGGGCAAGCCCGGCTTCGGCGAAATCAACTTCGCCTACTGGCTGCAGCATGGCGCGCTGCGCGGCGTGGTGTCCACCTCTGTGGCGCTGCTCACCGCGTGGGTGTGGCACATGGTGCTCTAAGGTCTAGCCCCCCTCTTGTGGGTCTTCTAAATAATCATCATCGATGCACCGCAATCGCGGCATCACACAGCATGATTGTTTTCGAGGCCCACACAACATTTCATTGCGCATAATCCAAAGATTCTGAACAGCGAAATGTTGATAGAAATAGGTTGTGATACATTTTACAAATAAACAAAAAATCAGTACGGTGCAGCTACACCAAGCAGTACATCATCCAATGTCCTGTTTACATCGGTGGAGGCCACATGCTCATCAACCTGATTGTCATTGTTATCGTCATTGTACTGTTCGCTGCTCCATCCTTGATGGATGAAGATTTGTCTGAGTCCGATCTTCAGCAGCAGGGCCGTGACGATGCGTTCAGAGAGCAATTTCTCCAAGAGGCTGGAAAAAAGCACCTGGCAATTGGCAATGCGCTCCGGGAAGCGCGCCACGTGCTGCGCGACACCACGCCCTATGGTGC
>JBIIJL010000012.1:0-35745 GCA_044233795.1 Legionella sp.
GGCTTATTTTAGTGTCATTGATTTGAATAATGATGTCTCCTGCCTTTAAGCCCGCAGCCTCTGCCGGAGAACCTTCATTGACCTGAGCGATGAGGGCACCTTGAAAACTATCAGCATAACCCATGGCCTGCGCTAATTCAGGTGTTAGTGGCTGTACGAAAATGCCCATCAAACCACGGTGTACTGAGCCATATTTGATAATCTGTTGAGCTACATCTTTCGCCATGTTAATAGGAATGGCAAATCCTATACCGACGTTACCACCATAAAGAGAGATAATCGCCGTATTAATTCCAATGAGCTCACCTTTAGCATTTACCAAAGCACCACCCGAATTACCTGGGTTAATTGCTGCATCTGTTTGAATAAAGTTCTCAATGCCCTCAATATTAAGATCACTTCGCTTCATTGCACTGACAATTCCAAAAGTTGCTGATTGACTATTGCCAAAACTATTTAGACCAAACGGATTGCCAATCGCAATCACAAAATCACCAACTTCTATTTTGTCAGAATCTCCAATGGCTAAACTTTTTAAATTTTTAGCGTCAATTTTAAGGACTGCAACATCAGTTTCACTATCACCACCAATAATGCTCGCTTTTAAGCGTCTTCCATCGTTTAGTGTGACTGTAATGAGTGAAGCATTGCGAATAACATGATCATTGGTGATAATTATGCCATTTTTAGGATCAATGATGACACCCGAACCAATGCTCTGAAATTTTTTCGGTTGTTGTGGTTGTAAAGGTGAAGGTTGTGGCTCACCGCGCCCTTGGTTCTCATCTTCTTCCATAGCTGGAAAGCTACCTGGAATGGTGCCTTGAACAGCGACATTTACAATCGCTGGCATGATGTTTTTAAGAACAGGGGCCAGTGTTGGTAATTGCTCAACTTTATCTGTAGCAAATAATACAAAAGATGCTAATACACAAACTACGAAAACAACGTTGCGAAATGAAATTATCATGTTTTATATCCTGTTATCGATTTAATTAATCTTATCATTAAACCATATGAGTGTAGCCATTCTACCGGTTTGTGGCGATTGCCGGTAGGAATAGAAATCTTTATTTAGTTCATAAGAGCATGCATTTGAATGATAAATGCTGTTGACCCCAGAATATAATAAAATATATTCGGCAAGTTTTGGTAAATTAGCATAGTCTTTATCTTCTTCACGACGAAATGCATTCAAAGCAAAAGGGTAGCTTTTAAAATATGCTTCTCTAAGTTCGCTCCCAACCTGGTAGCAGTTTTGGCAAATAGCAGGCCCAATCCATGCAAATAAATGCTCTTTAGGGCTCTGCATCTTAGCAAGCGTATTTTCAATGATGCCATTGACCATTCCACGCCAGCCTGCATGAATTGCCGCTACTTCGGTACCATTCTGATTACACAGCAAAATAGGCAGACAATCTGCGGTTAAAATAGCTAGAGGGAGCCCAACTTGTTGGGTTACAGAAGCATCAGCTATGCGATTATTCTCATTTTCGATGACAACGCAGGTCGTGCTGTGGGTCTGCTCTAGCCATATCGGATCTTGCAAAAGCTTAAATGAATTGACCAACGCTTGTCTGTTAGCCAATACATGCTCTGTATTATCTCCTACATGAAGCGCTAAGTTATTTTCATGGTAGGGTGCAAGACTCTTACCATGTCGTCTTGTTGTCGTGAATGCGAAGACATTCGCTGGCGCGGGCCAGTTCGCCTTATATATGTTCAATGCTGGCGTCCAATATTGTTAAAAGGTATTG
Source organism: Legionella sp. (assembly GCA_044233795.1). GTDB lineage: Bacteria > Pseudomonadota > Gammaproteobacteria > Legionellales > Legionellaceae > JBIIJL01. The sequence goes on from JBIIJL010000012.1 coordinate 1,758, forward strand.
AAAATCTTCCGGTAATTGAGCATTGAATGTCAATAATTTTAATGTTTCCGGGTGAGTAAGTGCTAGTGATGAAGCGTGAAGCGCTTGCCTTTTAAAAGATAGCAAGAGTTGACGAACGTCATCAGGAATTTCGCCTCTTAATTTCATAGGATTGCCATAGAGTTTATCGCCAATAATGGGGTGATGAATATGGGCTAAATGAACACGAATTTGATGTGTACGACCTGTCATCAAACTGACGTTCAAAAGCGTTACGTACTGATATTGATGGGCAATAGAGAAACTTGTAATCGCTTCTCGGCCTTGTTTTAAAACCGACATTTTTAATCGATTGCGTGGGTGGCGGCCAAAGTTTGTTTCAATGCTCGCTCCTGAGATTAAATGACCAACGACAAGTGCTTGGTAATGTCGTTTTATCTCACGATTTTGCATTTGACGAACAAGGTTTGTATAAGCATTCAGTGTTTTTGCTACCAAAAGTAAGCCAGTCGTATCTTTGTCTAAGCGATGGACAATCCCTGCTCTTGGTAAAAATTGTAAGGAGGGATCATGATATAGTAGAGCATTCACTAGGGTATGTTTTCTATTTCCAGCGCCTGGATGAACGACCAATCCTGCCGGTTTGTTAATGACTAACACATGCTCATCTTCAAAAACAATGGTTAGGGGAATTTTTTCCGCCTGGAGCTCATCTTCTCGAGGATCTTGTTTGACTTTCAATACAACCTTTTCGCCACCACGAACCGCCTCTTTTGGTTTGAAACTTTTATTATTGATGATGATGTCGCCTTGTTTAAGCCAGGTGGTTAATTGTTGTCTTGAGAACTCAGGAAAGAGTTTGGCAAGAACTACATCAATGCGTAGGCCATGATGTTCTTGCCCGATGGTAGCCTCTTTTATAATCATATTATGCAACAACGGTGGCATCTATAATTTGTTCTTCGACCATGCGGCCTCGCAGCGAATTGGGCTCAGCTTCAGTAATGATAACGTTAACAAATTGACCTATGCGAGCCTTTTCTCCATCAAAATTAACCACGCGATTACATTCTGTTCTTGAGGCAAGTTGTTGGGTACTTTTTTTGGAAAGGCCGGTGATAAGAACACGTTGAACACTTCCTATCATGGACTGACTAATGCGAGAGGCTTGGAGAGTTAGTCTATCCTGTAGTATTTTAAGACGCTGTTTTTTCACTTCCATGGGTGTGTCATCTGGAAGGTTTGCTGCAGGGGTGCCGGGTCTTGGGCTAAAGATAAAGCTAAAAGAAGTATCAAAAGCCATCTCATGAACCAGGTTCATGGTATCTTCAAAGTCCTGCTCTGTTTCACCGGGAAATCCAACGATGATATCGGTTGATAGCCGTATGTCGGGACGTACTTGACGAAGTTTACGAATCTTTGACTTGTATTCAAGGGCAGTATAGCCACGTTTCATCATTGCAAGGATCCGGTCTGAACCACTTTGTACTGGAAGATGGAGGTGATTAGCAAGCTCAGGAACTTCTTGATAGGCATTGATCAAGTTATCCTTAAACGCTAATGGGTGGGAGGTGGTGAATCGGATCCGGCCTATCCCCTCGATGGCTGCAAGATAGTGAATTAATAACGCTAAATCTGCAATTTCCCCTGTATGCATTGGGCCACGATAGTCATTCACATTTTGTCCAAGTAAATTAATTTCTCGGACACCTTGACTGGCTAACTCAAAACACTCAGCAAGAACATCATCAAAAGGTCGGCTAATTTCCTCACCTCGTGTATACGGAACTACACAATAGCTACAATATTTGCTACAGCCTTCCATAATTGATACAAAAGCTACAGGACCTTCTGCACGGGGTGCAGGTAAGTGATCAAATTTTTCAATTTCGGGGAAGGTGATGTCAACCACTGGCTTTTTTGAAGATAGGCGTTCATTGAGCAAGGCCGGTAATCGATGAAGTGTCTGTGGGCCAAAGACCATATCAACAAAGGGCGCACGCTTAATAATATCTCCACCTTCTTGGCTTGCTACACACCCCCCAACACCAATAATAACGTTAGGATTTGATTTTTTAAACTCACGCCATTGGCCGAGTTGAGAAAATACCTTTTCTTGGGCTTTTTCACGAATAGAACAGGTATTAAGTAGGATGACATCGGCTTCTTCAACCTTATCGGTTTGCGTCAGGCCGTGAGAGTGTAGTAAGACGTCTGCCATTTTAGATGAGTCATATTCATTCATTTGGCAGCCATTGGTTTTGATAAAGAGTTTTTTTGTCATCATTATTCCGTGCAAATTAAGCTAAAATACTTTTGCAATTGGTTTCGCGAAGTTTTGGCAAAATCAAAAGCGCAATGAACATACCGATTGGTAAAATACTAAGGCCAATTTGGTATGCTTCCAACGGATAAACGCGCACGTTGTCATTCATTTGGCCTGTCCATAGTTGATCTAGGATACAACCAATGACTGGTTGTCCAACAGCAATACCAATCATGTTCATCATGTTCATGAAACTCAAGCCTGTAGCAACATAATGCTTGCTACATAATTCCTTGGCAACAGCAAAAGCCGGAAGGAAACCTGCTGAAAAGATACCAAAAAGCAATAGGGCCGCTTCAATGATCCAGGCTGTGTCAGTAGGCAAATAGATAAAAATAGAGCAACTAATCAATGCGCCAATACAACCAATATACATAGGTGGTTTTCGCTTACCTATGCGGTTTGAATAAATGCCCCACAATGGACTTGCAATAGCCCAACCTACAAAAACCAATGAGATATAATTTGCAGCGGCTGCTTTGGCTAAATGCATTTTAAACATTAAGAAGGGTACACCCCAAAGCCCACAAAAAATGGGTGTTGCCATGTACATTAAACCTCCATAAAATGCTACCAACCAAAGTTGCTTGTTGCGAAGCAAGGCTATCAGGCTTTGAAGCATGGGCTCCTCATCCTTAGAAGAATGGGTGTTTGAGATAGTATGATGTTTCGGTACATCTTTGGCGATAGCAAAAATGAGGACAGCGAGAAACAATCCAATGCTACCCATGATGACCATACTATGACGCCAACCTGTATTATCTATAAGAAGGGCTAGTGGGGCTTCACCGCCGATAGCGCCTAACATCCCAATGGTAACCATCATTCCTGTTAATAATGCAAAACGCTCAGCTGGAAACCAATTTGCGGCAAGCTTCATGGCACCAACAGCTGCGAAAGCTGAGCCGAAGCCAATCATTAAACGTGCAACGCAGGCCATAAAGAAATTGTCAGTTAAGCCGAAAGCAATTGTGCTTATAGCGCAAATCGTTGTGGCAATGGTTAGGAGGCGTTGTGGACCAAAATAATCCATTAACACGCCTCCAGGAAGTTGCATTGCAGCGTATGAGTAGAAGTAAACGCCTGATAAAACCCCTAATGTTTGACTGGTTACGGAAAAATCATGCATTAACTCATTGCTCATTACACTGGGTGATACTTGCAATAAACACTCATAAAAATAAAAAAGACAACCTAATCCCCACACAACCCAGGGCATGAGAGTGTGGGTAGGTGTGGTAGTGGCACGGGGGTTACTGTAACTCATTGTTTTTAAACACTCCTGTAGGTTGATATTTGCCAACAAGGTCGATTCGACACTATGATTGATAAAGCTCAGGCGCAAAACTGCAAAGGGTACCATCTTGGTTAATATTTGTCTATTCTGGACTCATGAAATTCTCTGTACATGAGAGAAAAAACTGTCATGTCCGCGCATGCGGGCAACCATCTATCACAATAATCCAATGTTTAAGTCAAGCCACTGACGATTATTTTGCTCAAACAGGTTTATTTTCTATTGCCTATTCTACTTCTTGTTCATAGCAGTTCCTTTTGTTTTTAGGGTCTGTTGAACTTTCGTTTTGAAAATGTTCTAAAGTGCTCACGGTTCAGAGTTCTCCTGGATGATGCGGACAAGTCTCGTCACGTATACGTTGTAGAGAAATGACCAACACATCTTATTAAATATCAATATATCGTGCAGTCAGTGATCTAGGAAGCTCATTTAGGAGAAAACTTTCTCATCAAACGTGAGAAATCAGATCTTGCTTGTAAACGATATTGATAGACTGCATAAAATGAAATGACATTTTTCAAATAATTTCGCGTTTCAAGCCACGGCAATGTTTCTATCCAAATATCAATGTCATCTGTTGGGTAATTTCTTAGCCAATTGGCGGCTTGTCTAGGGCCTGCATTATATGCTGCGATCATAAGGATGGGGTGGCTTGCGAATTGTTTTGCTAATTGCTTTAGATAAGCTGTCCCTAAGTGGATATTTTTTTCTGATGAAAAAAGTTGTTGCATATTGCTAAATGGAATTTTATGTTGTTTTGCAACGAGAGTCGCTGTGGTTGGCATGACTTGCATCAACCCACGAGCCCCGGCAGATGATGTCACATCGTCCCTAAAACTACTCTCTTGCCTGATGATGGCATAGATTAACTCTGGTGCAACTTGGTAGTTTTTAGCGTAGGTGTTGATCTCTTGATGATAGGATAAAGGAAAACGCAGAGATAATTGGTTGTTGAGATCATCAGTGCTTGAAAGAGCTATAGCTTTACTATGCCACTGCAGATTATGCTCAACCCAATAAGCGAACGCGCTCTTATCTTCCTTTGGGAGCTCACTAGCAAAATCACTAATGATTCTTGACGCTTGAGCATATTGCTTGGAGAAATATAACGCTCTGATTTGCTCAATCACTGTTTGATAAGGGATCAATACACGTTGATTTGTAATGGTTCGCTCGTTATCAAAACTTAAGTGTTGCTTTAATCGATGGCTTGCTAAAAAACCATAATAATTGCGGGTTTTGGCAAGTGCTTGGTAAAGACCAAGCGCAGTATCTTTTTGTCCTTGAGCTTCCAGTGCTCGGGCCATCCAATATTGCCAACATGGGCTATCTTTTTCTTTTAATATGCTTATCAATGATCTGACCCGATGCCATTGCTTGTATTTTAGAGCAAAACGAATTTGCCAATCTAATAAGGTCTCATTGTAAAAATCAGGCCTGATTTGAGCAAACCAATATTGGGTATCTGGGTGGTTACGCATGGCTTTAAAGAGTGCGATATGAGCTAAGAAGGCTTGTTGTTGCTTTAATTTGAGCAAAGACTTGGTTTGAGGACGTTGCCAAATCTGCAATGCTAGATCCATATTAGCAACCACCATGCGTTTTAATCCATATAAAAAAAATTCGCGATGAAGAGGGGTGTTACTTAAGGAGTTTATCCGCTTTGGGTTTTGGTGGATTAACATCAGTTTAAGAATTTCATCGAGGCGTGCTGGTTTGTACTGCTTCAGTAAATAGGTTGCCAGAGGTAAGTTTGGTTTATCGAGCGCTAAAACAAGTCGCTCGGTAATGTCATTATCATCAAACTCATGCTGGGCAAACATCATTGAAAACAATAAATCACAAGGCTTAGGAAGGATGGTGTCAGTTCGCCAAATTGTTTTGGCTGATAGTACCGCTAATGGTTTGGGTCCAAGATCGTAACGTGCCATTAGTGCATAACACTGAAGTCCTGGGTCATTTGAATATTGATAATACTTTATATAATGAACCCAGTCTTTTTTACGTGCTAACTCATACAGCCATTTTTCTCGTAATTTCTGTGAAAGAGGGCTTGTTTGGGATATAAAATCTAAAAATTGCTGTTGAGGTGCGATAGGTAAATGCTGGTACCATTCATTAAATTGGTTGTATTTTGCTAAGTACTCTTGAGCGGAGCCTGCGTGTGTGACATTCATGAAGAGGGAGAGCAAGAAACAGACATTAGATATCTTTTTAAACATGCTCAAGTTGGTCTCGAAGATTTGTGATGGTTTGGCCATAGTCATCACTTTTAAAGATTGTAGTCCCTGCAACAAATTGTGTAGCACCAGCTTTGGCGAGTAAATTGATATTATCAATGGTGACGCCGCCATCTATACAAAGTGGTAGATATGGATATTTGAAGTGAATCCACTTGATCTTATCAATGACGGCAGGAATAAGTTTTTGTCCACCAAAGCCTGGATTTACGGTCATAATAAGCACGAAATCTAGTCGTGAAAGGCACCATTCGATGCATTCAGGAGAGGTGCTTGGATTTAAAACAACACCCGCTTCGCACCCTAGTTCACGGATAAGATGTAAGCTTCGGTCAAGATGAATGGTTGCATCAGGGTGAATGCTTAAGCGAGAAGCGCCAGCTGAAGCAAATTGATGGATGAGATCATCGGTGGGGATGGTCATAAGATGGACATCAATAGGCAAGTCAGGGAAGCGTTGGTGCAGTGCCTCGCACAAAAGTGGTCCGAAGGTTAATGTTGGGACATAGTGGTTGTCCATGACATCAAAATGAACCAGGTCTGCTCCAGCTGTTTTGACCGCAAGAACCTCATCACCAAGTGAAGTTAAATCGGCTGAAAGTAGCGAGGGAAGAATCTGGTACTTCATAATTTATTCCATTGGGTTATAGACAATCGAAAGATCCATTAACGGACAAATTAACGGTTGCAAATTGTGTACGAGTATTGCTAAACGCTTGGACGTTTTTTGAGGTGAAATATCGAGCATCAAGCGAGAAACTTGCGAAGTCATCAACATAATAGCTCACGCCTGCTATCCCTTGAACAGCAGGGGAGTTGACGGATTTAGAGAGTATTGAGCCTGGAACGACGATATTATTGTTGTAAAATTTAATATTGTTTTTAAGGTAAGCATATCCAATGCCTGCGCCAACGTAGGGCACAAACTTACAATCCTCCCCTGTCGAAATGAAATCATAGTAACCATTAAGCATAATTGCTGCGGTGTTGGTTTGGCCTTTCATGCGATAACCGGAGCTGCTGCTAGAGTTTAATATTTTAGTGGGGCCTGATTGGAGTGATTTGTATGGGTTGCTGTTGAAAAACAGTTCACCTTCTATTCGATATTGATTTATCCGATATCCGATTTGTCCACCAATATTTCCAAAAACAGAGTACTTTAGATTACCTTGAGCTGGATTTAAAGTAATGGGGTCTGTGTAGTTGAAAAGGACGGTCGGCGCCAAGCTTCCCCCGACGATCAACCCTGCGTATAAACCCGGTACCGGGTTTATTGCGAAGGCCAAAGGTGTGACGAACAATGTTGTTATTGCAGTAGAAAATATTCGTTTCATAGGATTTCCTTACTTGTAACTTTGTCCGTCAAAGCGATAAACAACACCAACAGTTGCTATATTTGCTTGAAAAGTTTTGCCTAATTCGCTCGCATTGGTTGTTGACAGGTAACGATAGGCAAGATTAATCGCGTAATTCTCGGCAAAATTATAAGTGATTCCTGCCGTTCCTTGGTAAGTGAAAATACTGTTCGTACCTGTATATTTTGTTACACCAAAAGGCGCCTGACTGCCCATCTTAACTTGTACAAAACTATATCCAATACCTAGGCCTAAGAAGGGCTGGATACTTTCAACTAACCCTGGAAAATCATAATAGATGTTAGCCATGGCGGAGATGGCGTTGTTATACCCCGAGACGTCGAGTTGGGATGTGCCGTTGATATTGAACTTGTTCAGGTTGGCATTTAGGTAAGTGAGTTCCGCTTCATAACGCATTGGATTACTTTTAAAACCCACATTACCACCAGCATTATAACCAGAGCCATATTCGGCATTGGTACGGGTCAATCCGTAGGACGTGTTATAAATGTTGTTCGGTAGATAAGTATAACCACCAAAGAGTCCATAATACCACCCATCAATGGGCACGGCAGCATGCAGCATGCTTGTGGTTAACATTGCAACCGAGAATATCTTCCCTCTCATGACATCCCTTCACGTTCAATTGTCCTTCAATGTTAACGTGTTGGCTTGATTTTGCAAGTCATATCAGTGGTTAAATCAGGACTGTCCCATTAAAAAGGATCATGTTGTGCGAAGAGTCTTTTGCAGCAAAGGCATCAGGGGCTGTTGACATTTTATCCTCCGGTCGCCGACGTGCCGCGGTTTATCCGGCGTTGTTGCAGATTTCAAAAACTGTTCTTTTAGAAGCGGGATTTAAAAAAAAGAGATAAGAAATATGGCGTTACGAACCTAAACGGTATAACTTCTGTTCGTCGAAAAAGAGGAGTTTACCAATGACTAAAAAAGCCTATAGAATTCTTAACTGGTTTGAGTATAACAAAGGATTAGTTTCTCGTGGAAGTCTTTTTATTTGGTTTAATAAAAATCAAATAATGAGTGCACAAGGCTCCCATGGGAATCAGGCCTATTTAGATTGACTGATTCTTTGTGCTTTAACCATTGGGCAGTTTTTTAATTTACCCTACAGGGCAGCAGAAGGTTTTTTGCATTCATTAATAAAGCTCAATCAGTTAAACATACCGACACCACACTATACTACTCTTTGCCGAAGAGGTAAGACTTTAAAAGTAGATTTAGGTATTAAACCTAGAGGTGTACCTCGGCATATTTTAATTGACTCAACGGGAGTTCAAGTCCTGGGTGAGGGAGAATGAAAACGATTAAAACATGGTGAAAGCCGTTTCCAAGTATGGAAAAAATTACATATAGCATTAGATGCTGATTCTCTGGATATTGTAGCTTTGTCTGTAACAGACAGTGTTCGACTTGATTGTAATTATTTGCCTGGTCTTATTGAGCAAATTACTGGCGATGGGGCTTATGATAAGCAAAATTGTTATGAGACTGCTCTTAGCAGGACTATTAATAAGATGAATAAACTGGGATTACCCGATAGTGGGGTTGTTGTTTAAACAGCCCCTAACCATATAATAAATTGATGGCCCTCGGCTTTGGAGCTCAAGGATATACTTCGAGTTAGAACAATTTAAATCCTGAAGTAATTGGATAACGCCAGTCACGACCATAGGCTTTTTGGGTTATCTTAACGCCTGGGGCCGCTTGCCGACGCTTGTATTCATTCTGTTGAATAAGATGAATCACCTTCATCACGTCACAGGTCTCGTAGCCTTTGGTGATGATCTTTTCAATGCTTAAATTATCTTCCATGTAATGCTTGATGATTGCATCAAGTATTGCGTAATCAGGCAAGCTGTCTTGATCGGTTTGGTTGTCTCTTAGTTCAGCAGAGGGAGGTCGGGTAATAACACGTTCTGGAATAGCTGGACTTATAGTATTTCGGTAACGCGCAAGTTCGTAGACCATGGTTTTTAAGACATCTTTAAGTGGGGCAAATCCTCCAGCCATATCGCCATAGAGCGTAGTATAACCAACAGCTGTTTCACTTTTATTACTGGTGGTCACAAGCATACTACCTTTTTTGTTGGAGATGGCCATTAACAAGACCCCACGGACCCTTGCTTGAAGATTTTCTTCTGTAACATCAGAGTTGCTACCATCAAAAACAGGATTTAAGGTTTGAAGAAGACTCGTATATGCAGGCTCAATATCAAGGATGTGGTATTGGACGCCCAATAATTCAGCTTGTGCTTTAGCATCTTCGATGCTTATTTTTGCGGTAAATCTTGAAGGCATCATGATGGCTTCTACAGCACTTGCCCCAAGCGCATCAACGGCAAGGCAAAGCGTTAATGCAGAATCGATACCCCCTGATAAGCCAAGTAATACGTTTTTAAAGTTGTTTTTACGAACATAGTCTTTTAGACCTAAGCATAATGCTTGATATACAAGGACTTTGTCCGGCAAGATGTTTGATATTGTTCCTTTGATTTGAGTACCTTTTAAGCTAATTGAATGTAAAGCCTCTTCGAACGCAGGTAAGTGTGCTTTTTTCTCACCAGTTGCATCAAATACCAATGATTGCCCGTCAAAAACGAGCTCATCCTGTCCGCCTACTTGGTTGACATAAACAACAGCAAGTCCGCGGGTAGTAATGGTTTTAATAATGGACTCGCGAAGGGATAATTTAAGCGTGTCAAAGGGTGACGCATTGATACAAATAAGTAGGTCAGCTCCGGCTTCTTGAATTTGGTTAATGGGTCCTTCTTGCCAAATATCTTCACAAATGCATAAGCCTAAGCGGTAATGGTTGACCGTGATAAGACAAGCACGAGCTGGTCCCTTGGTGAAATAGCGTTGCTCATCAAAAACACCGTAATTTGGTAAATGCTGTTTATGATAGACAGCTATTTGAGTTTCTTTATAAAAAACACTGAGTGAATTAAATCGATGAGGCCCATCTTGAGTGGGATGACCGACAATAACATAGCAATTTTTGCTATGGGCTTTGATATTGATAAGTTCTGATTCAACCAATTCATAAAATTCTTCTCGCAGGAGAAGATCTTCGGGCGGATAACCAGTGAGTGATAATTCGGGAAAAACGATAAGATCATTTGTTGCCTGATGTGTTTCAATGATGTCTATCATTTTTTTTGCATTCAAAGCAATTGCGCCCACGACTGGGTTAATTTGTGCCATTAAGATGGATATTGTAGCTTGCATAGTCTAATGTCGTTAAAGTTTGGTAAAGTATTTTATATTAATTGAGCATCAGTCGCTATTTTTAGTTAAAATAGCCCTTTTGTTTCGAACCTTCACTTTCCAAATTGGTTGATGTTATGTTAAAAACCGCACTGCTACGGATGGTTGATGTTTTTCCACCCGCCAGATTACAACTTGGCCAGGCACTCCAATTTCAAGGACACGTTTTAAGTATTAGGCTTAGTGATGGCCTTCTTAAAGCGCGGATTATGGGAAGCTCAAGCCAAATATATGATATTCATATTGACTTAAAAACATGGCCTGATACCCCCTCCCGTTGTAGTTGCCAAATGGCTAGAAATTGTGAACATGCTGCTGCCTGTTTTTTTGCTCTTAAAGAACGGGAGCATCTGAATAAGCCCTCGCCACTTACTTTTCCATTGAGCTCATCCCCATCTTATATCAGCACTCAAATGATGGATGTTGAAGATGAGATTTTGGATGCAGATAAGGCTCAGTGGTACGCTGATCTTAAAGAAGATGGACATGATTTTTTTTCTTACCAATTAGGGATTTTAATTGATAATAAACCGGTAAGTGTTGTGCCTCTGGTTGTTGAGCTGATTCAACGTATGGATGGGACTACGCTTGAACATCTTCCAGATGATAAATTATTTAAGTTAGCTTATGCCAAAGGCAAGGTATTACAAATTTCTTTAGGGCGTTTAAAACCATTAGTAAGGCTTTTGTTGCAATATGGTCGTGGCGTATTGAAGAAAAATGCCGATATAGCACTTAACCGGTATCAACTATTATTGCTCAAAGAAGTTGAGTTGGCATTTGCTTCAACAGAAATGAGATGGAATTCGCTGCCCACCTTGCAAACACAATTGAAACAATTAGCTTTGCAAAGCGGTTCAACAATTACTGAAATACCAAAAGGCTTAAAGACCGCATTGCGAGATTATCAACACTATGGTTTAAATTGGCTACAATCACTTAGAGAATATCGATTTGGTGGCGTATTAGCCGATGATATGGGTTTGGGTAAAACAGTTCAAACTTTAGCTCATCTAATGAGCGAAAAAGAGCAAGGACGTATGAAAAGAGCAAGTCTTATTATTGCTCCGACGAGTTTGGTCGGCAATTGGCTAGATGAGGCTCGACGATTTACACCCGATCTTAAGGTATTAGTATTTCATGGGTTAAGTCGTCACAATGATATGTTTGATGATTATGATTTAGTTCTATCAACCTATGGGTTGATTCATCGAGATAAAGCACGCTTTTTGGATTATCATTTTTATTATCTCATTCTTGATGAAGCACAATCTATTAAAAACGCTCGAACCAAAACTACGCAGATTGTTCAACAGCTTAGAGGTGAATATCGGTTATGTTTAACAGGAACGCCGCTTGAAAATCATTTGGGTGAGCTTTGGTCGTTGTTTCATTTTTTAATGCCTGGATTGTTAGGAGATACTCGACAGTTTCGGCAATATTTTAGGATTCCGATTGAAAAACAAAATGATCATGAAAGGCGAGATCTTCTTGTTAGGCGGGTTTCACCTTTTATGCTACGTCGTACGAAAAACCAAGTCGCGCGTGAGCTGCCTCTTAAAACAGAAACAACCTTAATGCTTGATTTAACAGGGGCCCAAAGAGATCTCTACGAAGCGATACGTATGAGTATGGAAAAAAGAGTCAGAGAGGCTATTGCGAGCCAAGGATTGGGTAAAAGTCATATTGTGTTGTTAGATGCATTACTGAAACTTCGCCAGGTGTGTTGTGATCCACGTTTACTTTCATGGCCTATGGCAGAGATTGCGCACGGATCTTCAGTAAAGCTTAGCAGTTTAATGGAGTTACTTGATAATTTGATAGAAGAAGGGCGGCATGTGTTGGTATTTTCGCAATTTACCTCGATGTTAAAACTCATTGAGGAAGAATTAATAGCCCGTCAATATGGTTATTTTAAATTAACAGGTCAGACTCAAAATCGACAAGCTGTCGTGCGTGACTTTCAAGCAGGTAAGGCTCCAATTTTTCTAATTAGTTTAAAAGCTGGTGGAATGGGGCTTAATTTAACCAAGGCAGATACGGTGATTCATTACGATCCTTGGTGGAATCCCGCGGTTCAAGACCAAGCAACTGATAGAAGTCATCGCATTGGCCAGGATAATCCAGTATTTGTTTATAAATTAATAACCCGGGGCACAGTTGAAGAAACTATTTTGGGTATGCAGTCTAAAAAAAGGCAGTTGTTTGATGGAATTTTGTCGAGTAACCTCACAGAAAGCACTTCCCTGACTGATGCAGATATTGCCAAGTTCTTTGCACCGTTATGAGCTTTGTGCTGCTAATTGCAGATATAGTTGATGCAATCGTATAACCTCATCTTGCAACTGTTCAATGCTTTCATTGTTGACGATGGTATCATCTGGCATGATGTTTTGGCAGTTGATATCACCTTGTGTAGCTAAAATTGTGAGAGCGGTTTTTTCGCTACATTGATCTCGCTTTGATACTCGTAAGGTTTTTAGTGCCTGTGAACTTTCTATGAAAAGTATTCTATCAAGAAATGAGAAATTTTTTCTATCTCTTAGCAGTGGAATTTCAATGATACAGTAGGGTGATGAGATCATCGTGAGGTCTTGTTCTATTCTGTTACGAATCAATGGATGGAGGAGATTTTCAAGCCAGATCCTAGCGTTTGTATCGTGGAAAATCAGTTTACGAAGTTGCGCTCGATTAATTTCTTTTTTTTCATCGAGGATAGTCCTGCCAAAGTGCTCTTTAATCAAGTGATAAGCGGGTTTGCTACTTTGCGTTAACTCTTTGGCAATCAGATCAGCACCTACAATTTCAATGCCTAGTGTGCTAAACAACTCAGCTACAGTTGATTTTCCGCTTGCAATTTGACCAGTTAATCCTATGGAGTACACAGCTAAGAACTCTGATTTAGATTTTTACAGGTGATAAGGTTAATATAACATGTTTCTGGTAATGAACTTTGTGATTTGCAATACTCTTTAGCACTTATTGCGGCTTCTTCTCTGGATGGATGTACGCTACTTTGCCATGGCTTGGCATCATAATCTAACGCGGTGCATTGCCAAAGAGGGCGAGTGCTTTGGCCATTGAAATAAAAAGAGCAGCTATTCTTGTCCATTTTACAACTCATTGGTACAGGGCTTTCTTTTTTGCATGCGTCGAGTGCTTTGTTCATCGCAACACGCTCATAAAGATTCGTGTCATGCCATTGATGCCGCAGATTATCATAAATAGTGCATTGCCAATAGCTTATTCCCTCAGCATAGAGGACAGGGGAGATAAAGCATAAGGCAAAAATAAATTCCCTGTTAAATCGAATACGAATATTGTGCATCCTGCACTCCTTGAGTTAATAAACTGCTTTTATCGAGTTTAATGTGATTTCTGCTAATTTCTCAATGGTTTCTTGCTCTGTGTTAATTGGTGGTAACCAATAAAGTGTATTTCCAATAGGGCGTACTAACGCACCGCGTTCGAGCGCTGCTTGTTGGAGCCTGAACCCAATCCTTGGTTTGTCTGACTCAACCAAGTCGCCCGCAACAATTGCTCCTATGGATCGAATATTGGTGAGTTTACCAGACTGAATGGCTACTTCAGAAAAATGGCGCAGCATTTGAGTACCAAGCTGGCGTGCCATTTCATTGATATTGAGTGATTGCATACTTTGAAGGGTTGTAAGAGCTGCTTGTACTGCCAAAGGATTTTTGCTGAACGTGTGGGAATGAAGAAAAGCATTTTCATCACATCTATCATGGTAGAAAAGATTAAAAATGGCATTGTCAATCAAGACCACACTCATTGGAATAGTACCAGTAGTTAAGCCTTTAGAGAGGCAAATCATGTCAGGTTTAACATTTGCATGATGACAGGCGAGCCACTCCCCAGTTCTTCCCAGTCCTGTCATGATTTCATCAGCAATAAGGTAGATATCGTGTGCTTTCGTAAATGCTCGCAAATGAGACAATAATTGCGGGCTATAGCATTTCATTCCACCTGCACCTTGTACAATGGGTTCAACAACAATTGCTGCAATATTATCTTTGATGGCAATTAATTGTTGTTCAATGATACTCCATTCGATAGGATGAATTTGCCATAAGGGGTCTTTTTGTCCGGATATGTAGGGGATGTTTTCAATAAAATGGCATTTCAAATCATATGCTTGGTAAGGCGCTTTATAAAGGCCAAGATCACTGATGCATAATGTTGCTAGTGTTTCACCATGGTAACTATTTTTCAATGAAACAAATTGCTTTCGATTGGGGTAACCTTTGCGAGCGGAGCCATGAAGAGCAAGTTTTAACGCAATTTCAACAGCGCTTGAGCCATCACTGCTAAAAAAAACGTGCTGTAAGCCACTGATTTCAAATAGTATTTTACCAAGCTCCACTATCCCTGAATGTGTTGTATTAGCACCTATTACATGCTCAAAGCGTGAAAGTTGTTCTTTAATGGCATTAATGACATTGGGAAATCCATGACCAAGTGATTTGCACCACCAGCTTGAAATAGCATCAATAATGGGTCCCTGGTCGGTATAAAGATAACTTCCCTTTGCATGTTGAATAATAAGTGGTGGATGGTTTGATAAATCCTTCATTTGTGTACAGGGATGCCAAATGTGTTTAAGGTCTTGTTGGATGAGTTCGTTGTTGCTAATCATATACTAACTTTTCATTGACAATCATCCCCGGCACTTTATCATGTCCAAAAAGAATTAAAAACGGGGTTAACCATGTCTATGCCTTTAACCATTGAAGAGGTCAAAGCTATCTACGAGCAACCGTTCAATGACTTGCTTTTTAAAGCACACTCAATTCATCGAGAATATCACCCTCCTAATGCATTACAAATGGCAACGCTGCTCAGTATAAAAACAGGTGCTTGTCCGGAAGATTGTGGGTATTGCTCACAAAGTGGTCATCATCAAACACATGTGGAAAAAGAAAAGTTGATGACCATCCAAGATGTTCTTAAACGTGCAGAGGATGCAAAAGCTGGTGGAGCCACCAGGTTTTGCATGGGCGCTGCCTGGCGAAGTCCGCCCTTAAAAGCTATGCCACAGTTGGCTGAAATGATAGCAGGTGTTAAGGCGCTGGGTTTAGAAACTTGCATGACGCTTGGGATGTTAACATCTGAGCAGGCAGCTGAATTGAAATCTGCGGGCTTAGATTTCTATAATCACAATATCGATACCTCACCAAGCTATTACAATAAAGTTGCAACAACAAGAACTTTTAAGGATCGATTAGACACTCTGGAAAATGTTCGGCAAGCAGGACTCAATGTATGTTGTGGGGGTATTTTAGGGCTGGGTGAAACGCGTGAAGATAGAATTGAATTTTTATATACGTTAGCCACCCTTGAAACACCACCAGAAAGCGTACCTATTAATCGTTTAATTCCTGTTATTGGGACTCCATTGGCTCAGGCAAAGCAAGTCGAGGGTATAGAACTCGTGCGTACTATTGCGACTGCAAGAGTGTTGATGCCTAGAAGCGTAGTTAGGTTAACGGCAGGGCGTACAGCAATGAGTGATGAGCTGCAAGCGCTTTGTTTTTTTGCAGGTGCTAACTCTGTTTTCATAGGTGATATGTTACTGACTGAAGAAAATCCACAACGCGATAAGGATCATCAGTTGTTTGATAAATTAGGCTTACATGCACAAAAGATCGAGACAGATACCCTATATGTTTAAACGGAAGGTTCAAGTTGTTAACTGAAGTATTCAGCCGTTTCTCTTCTTCGCTGATGGATGCAGGATTGTATCGACAAAGGGATCTATCCCAAGCTGAAGATGCGGCGAGTGTTTGCTTTAATAGCAATGATTATCTTTCGCTTGCAAACGATGATCGCATAAAAAAAGCCTATCAACGAGGTTTTGAGAGGCATTCCACAGGTAGTGGAGGGTCGATGGTGGTGTGTGGCTACCATCCGATACATCAGTCACTTGAAAGAGTATTTTGTGACGCTTTAAATGCTGAAGATTGCTTGATTTTTTCCTCAGGATATGCTGCTAATTTGAGTATTATGATGTTGCTTGGCCACTTTGAGGTGCCAATGCTCATCGATAAAGCGAGTCATGCTTCTATATACGATGGAGCGCGTTTTTCAGGGGTTGATTATGAGCGATATCATCATAACGATCTCATTGATTTAGAAAAAAAATTAAAGCCGCATACAAAGTCCACCGTGATTATGACAGAAAGCGTGTTTAGTATGAGTGGGCAATCTGCACCTTTAAAAGCCATCGCTCAAAAGATGATGTACGGATGTCATCATCTTTTGGTTGATGAGGCACATGCATTTGGCGTTTTTGGTCCTTCAGGGCTAGGAGCAACCGCTGCACACCATTTAAGCCTTGATCAAGTACCACTTCGGGTTATCCCTTTTGGAAAGGCAATGGTTGGTAATGGTGCTGTGGTTGTTGGAAAGGGCGCTTGGATTGACGCATTATTGCAAGTGGCGAGAGCTCATATATATTCCACTGCAATGAGTCCAGCAATTGCTTATGGTTTACTAGAAACTTTCGAGCTTATACGAAAGCTTGATGATAGGCGAACAAAGCTCTTTGAGCTTATTAAATATTTTCGACAAGCAGTTAAGCGATCCCCTTTAACTTGGGGGGATTCTAGCTCACCCATTCAGCAATTACAGTTAGGTTGCCCAGAAAAGGCGTTGAATTATGTTAAGCGTTTGAAAGCATCTGGTATTGTCTCTACCGCTATGCGGCAACCGACAGTGAGTAAATTTCAAACAGGATTGCGTATTATTTTGAATTTCCATCATGAAGCTGAACATATTGATGCCTTATTTAGATGTTTACACGAATCATGAGCCTTAATATACAACAAAAAGGTCTAGGGATGCCCTTGGTTTTGTTTCATGGCTATGGTTTTAATAGTAATATTTGGCAGCCCATATTACCTTTTTTTGAAAAGGAATATCATCTCATTTTGGTTGATTTACCAGGATTTGGTAACAGTGATTTAGTGTCATGGGAAGCTTTTAAAGCAGATCTCTTAACGATGCTGCCGAAGCCGTTTGCGCTCCTTGGGTGGTCAATGGGAGGCTTGTTTGCAACAAGATTAGCTCTTGAGGAGCCTTTAATGGTGACGCACCTAATCAATGTTTGTTCATCCCCTTATTTTATCCAACAAACAGAGTGGCCAGGCATAGATCAAGATTTGTTCAGTAGTTTTACCAAACAAATGGCAGATAACCATATTGCAACGTGTCAAAAATTTGTCAAGCTGCAATTGGCAGATCAACAATTGCCAGCAGATCTTGTTATAGAGAAAGCTTCCCAGCAAGCCTTACAAATGGGGCTTGATGTATTGTTCAACTGGGATTTACGCGAAGATCTTTTTAAGCTTCGTATGCCTGTATTGTATCTTTACGGACGCCTAGATAGAATTATTCCCAAAAGAAGCATGGCCCGCATGCAGGCCTTATACCCAGATCTCAGTTATCATCTCTTCCAAAAATCCGCACACCTCCCTTTTTTAAGTCAGATAGTTGATTTTGTAAATGAAGTTAAGGCATTTTTAACATGAAACGATATTTTATTATTGGTACAGATACCAATGCAGGCAAGACATATGTAACTTGTCAAATTATGAACTATCTTAAATCTCAGGGGAAACAGGTACTTGCCCTAAAGCCTATAGCGAGTGGGTGCACAGAGGTGGGTGGTGAGCTAGAGAATGAAGATGTTACTTTGTTGCAGCGCAACGCGTCGATTATTCACCCAGGGATTTCTCCTTGGCGTTTCATGCCACCCATCTCACCGCACCTTGCTGCACAAGAACTAGGAGAAGAGCTGTCTGTGCAAAAGATAGCTCAATTTTGTATGGATCCAGTATTTGATCGTTTCGATTATCTTTTTATTGAAAGTGCAGGGGGGTTAATGTCCCCTATCAATGACAGTGAAAGTTGGCTTGATGTGTTGTTAGAGACCAAAATACCTGTGATTTTTGTTGTCGGGTTGCGTTTGGGATGTCTAAATCATGCAGCACTTACAGCGTTTACTTTAAAAGCTCATTGTATCCCTTGTTTAGGTTGGCTGGCAAATTGTATTGATGAAAAGATGCTGAGGTTATCAGAAAATATAGCTTCGTTATCAAATACCCTGCCATGGCCAATATTGGCCACAGTTGGGTTTAAGGAAGCATTGAGTATTAAAGTCTTTGACCTAGTAGGATAGGAAAGGTTCGATAAGCCTATCTGGTAAGCCAGGAAAAATATTCGGTTGATGATAATCCTCTGTATATAAATCAACATCAAAATGACGGTATACTAAATCATCGCTTAGTTTCCTATGGGTTATTTCGGTGCGCAATCTACTTGTTCTTTTCAAGAAACGTTCCGCTATGACGCTCTGTCTGCTTTGCCTTAGCAATGCGGTTATAACATAATAATTGGTGCTGGTGCTGGTGCTGGTGGTGGTGCTGGTGGTGTCTCTCATCAAGGCAAAGTATATATCTTTAAATGAATTTGCAGCTTCTTTTTTAGTGACATGAAAAGCAGCATCGAAGTTATTTGGTCTACTCTTGGCTTGAATAATTTTTTTCCTACATTCTTCGACAAGTGCTTTAAATGCATTTGTGTTGACATAGAAATTTTGAGCTTGCTGTTCCATAAATTGTTCTTGTTCTATTTTGCTTCTATTGATTTCATATCCATCGGCATTCGTGTGCCCATAGTTATAGTAGTGATAGAAACGAAGAGCCTGTTTGGCTATCAAGCTTGCAACAAATGCAACGCTTACGGCGCTGGCAAATACCACGTCAAGCATTAAAGGTACTACAGCAGATGAAAAAGGGATGATTAGAATACAAAAGTATATCACTAGGAAGGGTATAAAGCCTAATTTGGTTTTTTTTAGTAGATCCTCCAAGTGATAAACACTTAGCATAACGCATGAAATAAGAATGGGTGATAGACCTCCTATACAGACAAAATCAAGAAACAATGAAACTTTACTCAATACAAAATATCCTAATAATCCACCCAATAGTAGGGATGCCGCAATCGTCAGAAGCATTACCCTCGCTTTGGTTTGTTTACGCTCGTTGATAAGATTATCGATGGCTTTTCTTGCAAGGACTGTTAAGGAGTTAGGGATGAATATGTAAAAATAAAGAGCCGCCAGATTGAAAGCAAGTTTGAAAGTGCAAAGCCCAATGGCAAAAACAATTGCTAAAGTTAAAAATACGGCCATATCAAATAAAGGCGATGTTAAAGAATTAACTCGCTTAAATCGTTCGGTTGCAAATCTTCTAAATACATTAGGATCAGACATATTAATACCATCATTGTTTAAAATAGCGCATTCTGATTTCCAAGAGCACAAAAGTCAATAGATATTTCCAATCAAAGCTCGTAAGATTGAATGAAAGGGTCGTTATCAAGAGAGTGTTATTGTTACAAATGCGTTTGTTCGTTATAATCCAGCGTTGTTATTGATGCTATTTTAATCATGAAAGTGGTTATGGAGTTAAGTGATGCCAATTTATGAATATCAGTGTACTAGTTGCCATCATACCTTCGATTTGTTGCAAAAAATCAATGATGAGCCAGTAAAACAATGTCCAAAGTGTTCCGAGAGCAAAGCAGTTAAACTAGTATCTGCTGCAGGGTTTCAATTGAAGGGAACGGGCTGGTATGCAACTGATTTTAAAAACAAAGGGAAGACTGATGTTAAGCCTTTAGGCAGTGAGAGCGCACCAGATGCCAGTAAGAGCGAAAAAAAACCCACCAGTACGACCGACACCTCCAGTGTTAGCTCAAGTACATGCAAAGGTGATACCAATTGAAAAGCATATCGATACGTAGATATTTATTAGCAGGTCTTGTGGTATGGTTGCCTATTCTTGCAACGCTTGCCATTTTGCATTTTATTGTAGAATTGCTTGATCAAACGATTTCTTTATTGCCCGATGCATATCAACCTGAGCAACTATTTGGTTTCCATATACCAGGCCTTGGGGTGGTTTTGTCATTGTTGCTGCTCATTTTTACGGGCATCTTAGCGACCAATTTTCTAGGGCAACGATTGGTTGTATGGAGTGAATCGGTTCTTGATAAAATTCCGCTTGTACGTTCAATTTATAATGCAAGCAAGCAAGTAATTGAAGCGATATTCGCTACTAATAGCCAAGCATTTCGCAAAGTTCTTATGGTTGAATATCCCCGCAAAGGAATGTGGGCTATTGCGTTTCAAACAGGGCTTGCTAATGCCGTAGTTAATCAACAAGTTGACACGGAGATGGTGTCGATTTTTATCCCGACCACCCCCAATCCTACTTCTGGTTTTCTCATGATGGTCCCCAAAGGCGATGTGATTGAGCTGTCGATGTCAATCGATGAAGCATTGAAGTTTATTATCTCTCTTGGAATGATGCAGCCAAATGATCCAACTGCATTTATTGCAAAAAACCAATGAAGGAGTACCCCTGATGCGCACCCATTATTGTACCCATGTGACACAGTCGATGATTTCGACAACAACTACCGTTTGTGGTTGGGTACACAATCGTCGTGATCATGGTGGTGTTATCTTTCTTGATATCAGAGATAGTTCGGGGCTTGTGCAAGTGGTTTTTGAACCTGAATTAAGCGACGTTTTTGTACAGGCTGAAAAACTTCGCCATGAGTATGTCGTGTGCATTAGTGGTACAGTTCGTAATAGACCATCAGGCATGATTAATGAAAAAATGCCAACGGGTCGAATTGAAATTTTAGGATTGGAACTTGCTATTCTTAATCCGTCAGAAACACCTCCATTTTTACCCGATGAACATCAGTTCGTAAATGAAGATTTGCGTTATCGATATCGTTACCTTGATTTGCGCCGCCCACAAATGCAAAATAACATGATTGTGCGGCACCAAACGGTCAGTATTATCAGGCAATCGCTCAATGAGCAAGGTTTTGTAGATATCGAAACCCCGATGTTAACTAAGGCAACACCTGAGGGGGCTCGAGATTATTTAGTACCTTCACGTGTTCATCCTGGTCAGTTTTATGCTTTACCTCAATCTCCCCAGTTGTTTAAACAGTTGTTAATGATGTCTGGTTTTGATAAATACTACCAAATTGTACGCTGCTTTCGTGATGAAGATTTACGTGCTGATAGGCAGCCTGAATTTACTCAGCTTGATCTTGAAATGTCTTTTATCGATGAAGATTCAATCATGCCATTGATTGAAGGGATACTCAGGAAGGTTTTTTTAGATATTCTTGATGTAGAGTTGCCAGAAAGGTTAACAAAAATGACTTATGACGAAGCAATGCGTCGTTTTGGCAGTGACAAACCTGATTTGCGAAACCCACTTGAACTTATCGATATTGCCGATTTGGTTGAAGATTGTAATTTTAATGTATTTAGTCAAGCAGCAAACGATGAACAAGGAAGAGTTGTTGCCTTGAAGCTTCCTGATGGCCTTAAATTAACACGCAAAGAGCTTGATGGGTATGGCGAATTTGTAGCCATTTATGGTGCCAAAGGCTTGGCTTATATTAAAGTCAACGACAGAACCCAAGGCATCGCTGGTTTGCAATCACCTATTTTGAAATTTTTAAATGAAGCCCAAATTCTTTCAATCCTATATAGAGTGCAAGCCAAAACAGGAGATGTTATTTTCTTTGGAGCAGGGCATGAGAAAATGGTTAATGAGTCCATGGGTGCACTGCGGATTAAACTAGGACATGACTGTAAGCTACTCTCTTCTGATTGGGAGCTTTTGTGGGTGGTTGATTGGCCAATGTTTGAAAAAGATTCAATAACGCATAAATTTCAAGCAATGCATCATCCTTTTACCTCTCCGAAAAATCTTTCGCCTGATTTGTTACTTGAACAACCAACCAAATCCTTAGCCAAAGCATATGATATTGTAATCAATGGTTATGAAATTGGTGGCGGCTCTATCAGAATCCATCATTCATCCCTGCAACAAGCTGTATTTGAATTGATAGGTTTGAAGCGTGAGGAGGCACAAGAGAAATTTGGCTTTTTATTGGATGCTCTACAATATGGTTGCCCACCGCATGGAGGCATAGCGCTTGGTATTGATAGGCTTGTGATGTTACTTACTGGATCTTCTTCGATTCGTGATGTAATCGCTTTTCCAAAAACGCAGACTGCTTCATGCCTGTTAACCAGTGCGCCTGCATCAATTGGGAATGCGCAATTAACTGAATTAGGGATCCGAGTTGCTGCGAATCATACACCAAAATAAAACGATTTTTTTCATTTTCAGTGTGCTGTTTTTCAATGCCACGCTTATTTATGC
Source organism: Legionella sp. (assembly GCA_044233795.1). Lineage (GTDB taxonomy): Bacteria > Pseudomonadota > Gammaproteobacteria > Legionellales > Legionellaceae > JBIIJL01. The sequence continues at coordinate 24,533 of JBIIJL010000012.1, forward strand.
CACTCCTGATGATAGTGTTACCAAATTAATTCAATATCTTGCTCAAGAAAAGGTCTTTTTGAGTATTGCTGTAAACGATGTAAAGACTGTTCTAAATGAGCCGATTGAACCTCAAAAATTCCTTGTATTGCAACAACAAAATAAAGAGAGAAGAGAGCTGATTGAAGCAAAGATAGAAAGTTTAAATATCTTTCTTATCAACCAAAAAAAATATCAAGATCAATTAACTCACCATTTAAAAAAACTACAACAAACTCCGCCTGGAAAATCACCAGGAATGATAACTCAAGAACAAACTATTAAACTCAGCTCATTAAGCGAAATGAATCTGCACGCCATTGAGCTCATTCAGGACACGATTATCCTTTCCAAGCGCTATCAGTCAGAGCTTATTGAGGAGGAGCGTCATTTTGATGTGTGGCACGCTAAAATAGAGGAACAGCTACGTTTAGAAGAGCTGTCAAATCGGGTAGTCTTGCTTAAAAAAACTCGTGTGCAATTGTTTGATAGAAATGTTGCCTTGCAACAGGAAAGAGAAAGAATTCTTTCATTTAATCAACATATGAATATTGATTCAAAATTGTTATTGAATGATCAAGCTATTATTCTCATTCAGTATCGAATAAATGCATTGGAAATTGAGAAAAAACTTCTGCATGCTGATTACATGATGATAAGCCATCAAGACGTTAAAACGCTTCAAATAGTCACAGATGTTTTCCAAAGTGCTGTTGCGCAGCTGGGTGCTATGGAGCAATCTTTAGAAAAAATGATTGTTTTACTTAAAAATCAACAAGTGATTCATTTAGACAATGCGTTGAGAGAACGTTATATTAGTACACAAAAAATGGCTTTAGTCCGACTAAACGAGATTCATTCTGAGCGTCAAAAACTAATTATCGCTTTGGCAGACAAGCAGCAAAAGCTAAAGCAACAATTATCTGTTCGACAGAGTTTGGCTGAATATCATCTAAAAAGCTGGCCTTCAATTTTAAATCAACTGATTTTAATTCCTGCTAAATTTTACGGCTACGTGAAGTCACTGGGATTGAAAGTGGTGGAGAACTACACCTGGCTTGATTTGCTGCCACAGGTTCTCTATTGGTCAAGTCTTGGGTTCATTCTGATGCTTGCATATGTGCTCCACAGATTGTTGAGTTTTGTTATTCAAGATAAAGAACGACGACGATTGTCAGCGCATCTTTATGATGGGATGTTAAGTCTTGTCTATCGCAATATTCCACTTCTAACGCTTCTTGCATCAGTAATTGTATCAAGTTTTTTGAATCATATTCCATATGCGTATTGCAGTTTACTAGTTAATTTACTCTTGGTGTGGTTGATTTTCCGCAGTTTAATTATTATTGCTCGCCTGTTTCTTCTTGAGAGCGTCACTGACTCATCAGGCCAGGATGTAAAACTATATTACCGAGTTAGATGGTTATTGCTGTTTGGTGGGTGGGCAACTGCTTTGATGGAATTTAGTCATCAGTTGCCGTTACCTCTGTTAATACAAGATATTTTTAATCGTATCTTCATGTTATTTCTCTTGGCTGTCTCCTGGGTGGGGTGGCGTAGTAAAGATGTGATTCCATATTTATTACGCTCATTCCTTAAGTCAAAAAAGCGCTATTTTCGTCATGCGATTACCCTCGTTACTATTTTGGTACCACTGATTTTACTGACTACTGCCCTGATTGGTTTGGTCGGTTATATCAATTTGGCATGGACTTTGAGCAAGTACCAAGCCTATGTTGTTTTACTGATTACATCATATGTGCTTGCACGAGGACTGGCATTTGATGCGCTAGAATTGCTATCAGAGTGGATGATTTCTTCATTGAAGAACGGTTGGTTATGGATTGAGGTACTATTAAAACCTTTAGATAAAATATTGCGTCTCTTGCTCTTGTGTACAGGTATTTTAGTTTTATTTCATTTATTTGGATGGTATCAAGATACATTAGTTATGGATAGACTGCACCATATTAGTCATTACCCATTTGTTGATGTTTCAGGTGTTCATATCACCCTAATTAGTCTTATAGAATTTGTTTTTCTGCTTTTCTTGTTCAGCTGGGCATCCAAATGGACCCGTGAGTTCTGCTATCGTTGGTTATTTCGTAATTCAAGGGATGCGGGTATTCGTAATAGTCTATCGGTATTTACTCAATACGCAGTCATTTTATTAGGGGTGTTTATTACTCTTCGCGTCCTTGGCCTGGATTTTAGTGGGATGTCGATGATTATCGGAGGACTAGCCGTCGGTATGGGTTTTGGACTTCGAGATTTTGCCAGTAATATTGTGGGGGGGCTCATGCTTTTGATCGAGCGCCCCGTTAGGGAAGGGGACCTTATCACCTTAGGGGAATATGAAGGACGGGTTGCACATATTGGTATTCGCTCTATGCGTGTATCTTCTTGGGATAATATGGAGGTTTTGATTCCGAATGCTGAGACATTCAATAAACCCTTTACCAATTGGACTCACCAAGACAGTATTGTTAGAACCGTCGTTCCTATTAAAGTTAGTCGAGCTGATGATCCTGTTGTGGTTCAACAGCTTATTTTAGATGTGTTAGCGATTATTTCAGAAATTTTAAGTGATCCGACACCTCAAGTTTTCTTAGAGTCGATTGATGATGCTTTGATTCACTTTGAAGTACGGTATTTTATTAATGTGCAATTGTATACCCGTTTTGAAATCCGCTCCAAAGTGCTTTTTGCCATCATGGCTCAATTCAAGGCTGCAGGTGTGAAACCACCCGTACCTCCTTTTTCTGTCGAGTTGGCGTGTGAGGAGAAAAATTATCTTATATCCAAAAAAAACGCCGAAGACTGAACTAGAGTTATTAGAGCGTTGTGATGAGATAGCAGGACTGAGTTTTTCACAACTAGCCACATATCTACGTTTAAAAATTCCTGTTGATGGATTAACAAGAAAGGGATGGCTAGGTCAGGCAATTGAGTACGCTCTAAGTTCTGATGCTGGTAATCTCGCAATGCCAGATTTTACTACCCTAGGGGTTGAGCTTAAAACTATTCCTATGAACCACCTAGGACGCCCAGAAGAATCTACTTTTGTTACGGGGATCTCACAGCTTACGATTCAACAGGAACATTGGGAGAGCTCGCAGTGTTTTTCTAAATTAAAAAGAGTGTTGTGGGTACCTGTTGAGGGAAGTCAAAATATCCCATTTTCTGCAAGAAGAATTGGCAGCGGATTTTTATGGTCCCCTACTCCAGAAGAAGAAGCTATTTTAAAAAGAGACTGGAGCGAATTATCATACTTAATTAGCACAGGAAGGGTTGCCGAGATCTCAGCCAGTATGGGCGAGTTCCTACAAGTTCGTCCAAAGGGCGCAAATGGACAGTCACTGTGTTATGGTATTGATGAGGCAGGAAGCACAATCCTCACCATGCCCCGAGGATTTTATCTCAGAAGCCGATTTACTGAAAAAATTATCAAACGGCAGATAGAATGTTGCGATTATATCTAGAACAAAGCGGCACATGCCCAATAGTACGTCCGTGCTATTGGGCAAAGCGGGTCTACTTACGAACAATTAAATGATTTTGCACAGAATTTACACCAGGTATATTCTTCGCTATATCTTCTGCTGTATCACTTTGTCGTATGGTTTTCACATATCCACTAAGATTGACTATGCCATTGGTCGTATCTACCCGAACATTTGATGTAGCAAGGTTCTCGTTGTGAAACAGCGCATCTTGCACTGCCGTTGTGATTGAAAGATCATTTGGATGAAGAAGAAAGAAATGATCTGAGGATATTTTGGTGCTGCAACTACACAATAACAGCAAGCCAACAGAAAGCGCCACAACAGGGCCGTATTTTCGCATCATGTCTCCTTATCTAAAGTGGCTATGATAATACAGTCTAGTCAGTAGGGCACGAAATTTCAAAATATGTTTCTGATAGTTGTACTTTATCCTTTCTAATTCCAACAATTCTTGCAATTCACAGGCAATTAACTACAGTTAAAAGGAGTAGGGATATCATTTAAAAGGAGCCTGCAATGATCAGTCAAAAGAAACTAATCGTTTATATACTGCTATCCGTGGTTTGTGGTGGTTTTTCATATGCCGCTCAAACTAACAATACATCAGATCAAGTTCAGATGTTAAACCAGCAAATTCAGGCACAGATGCAAAAAATGCAAGATGATCAGCAAAAACAAATGCAGACAATGAATACAAAGCTTGAAGCACAAATACAGCAAGTACAAACTACGTTACAAGCACAAATACAGCAAGTGCAAACAAGTTTAATGGCGCAGATTAACAAGGGTACCCAATCGACGCCAGGACAACCTCCAACTAGCGCATCAGTCCCAGCGGCCGCGAAATCTACTTTAATAAGTCATCCTGCCACTCCGGTACCAGTGCCCACAGAAGCCCCTGCTGCTCATTAAAAGGCAAAAAAAAACCCTCAAATGGCTATCAATTTTGATTAGCATTTGAGGGTAAAGTATTAAATATAATACTTTGTTATACCACTTCAACATCTTCAGCCTGAGGACCTTTCTGCCCTTGGCCTGCTTTGAACATTACCGCAGCACCTTCAGCGAGGGTTTTAAAGCCGTTGCTTTGGATTGCACTGAAATGAACAAAATAATCTTTGCCGTTACTTTCGATAAAACCAAAGCCTTTGCTCTCGTTAAACCACTTGACTGTACCACGAACTTTTTCTGACATTTTAAATTATTCCTAATAAGCTGGAGACGCATCATAACACGATGAATCGATAATTCCAAGTTTATCTGTAATTATAACCATATTAGTTTCGCATAGGCTCACAATGGTGTGAAAAACATGCAATATAGTAATCTATTGGTCATTTTATGTTGATATTTAGAATGGATTATACCCTCTTAACAATTGATGAGGCAGCTTGTGCCTTTGCGGTGTATGTATATCTTATGGAAGATGAGCATGAGGATCATTTAGAGGAAGCTCAAAAATATTGTATGTATTGTATGAGCGCTTGTTTACTTTCTTTTGTTGCCGCAATAAATTCATTAATTCCCTTACGGGTTGACAAGGCTTATTGGTACAGCATTCCGAGGTTTTAACGAGTATGATCTTCAACGTTTGCGCGCTGTGGATTAAGCTTTTATTGGCTAGGGTAAAAGTTCAATGATTACCATTCTGGATTGAATAACATCGAGGTAGAAATTGCATCTCCTTGGTATTCAGTCAGGAATGGTGCTAGCTTCTTCTCTCTGACCAAAGCCACCAATCTTGATGCCAAAAAATTGGTATGGAATGAGGGGGCTCTGATAACAAATACCCATTAGAAAAGCGAATATCTCGACCTCCAAGGGATTGCAACTGATGGATGACATTTTGATGAGTGATAAGTTCGACAAAAAAGGGGGTCTTTCCATAGACTAATGAGGCTTCCTAAGGAGCGAAGTGCGTAAGCTTCATTTGCAGTTTGCGATTTTACTAGAGCTTTTGCATGTATAGTTAGTTTATTAATCAATGTTAATGGGAGAACTTGTTTTCTAATGGTATAGCCAAGCGCTCTGAACTCACTCATTGCAGTTTGATCTTGATGATACGTTTCGCTTTGCCACGAATTGTGTTTATTAAATGCTATCAGAATAGGGTATAGATGTGCAAATATAGAATCCGTATTGCTAATGTTGACTAAAGGAGTTAGTTTGAATTGCTAGCATTTATAGCTAGCATATTCTAGTAATCATAAGGAGATGTAAATAATGAAACTAACTCGGCTAACTTGTTGTCTCATGTTGATAACAGGTGGTGCTTTTGCTCAAGATGTTCAAGTTGTTGGGACTGTGACGCAGGCTATACCAGTAGAAGGGGTATCTGCTATGACTTCGTCGAAGCATATTTCCCTTCTAAATTTTGCTTTATCAAAAAACGCACAAAAATCATTGAAGCTAAGGCTTCATCGTGCTTTAGTCCAGAAAGATCTCAGCAGCAGGAAAAATATACCACATGCCATTCAATTAGGTATGGGCAATGTTCCAGTGTTTGACCAGGGCAGTTATGGTACATGTGTGACTTTTTCAACCACAGCGGCACTTGATGCGGTGATTGGACGCGGCGATTATATTAGTCAACTATGTTCGTTACAATTAGGAAATTATTTACAGACAAATGGGTATAATCCAAGTGGGTGGGACGGTTCTTCAGGGGCTACCGTGCTAGGTCAATTGACAGCATTTGGGTATGTGAATAAGATGCAACAAGTTCACAATGGTTGTGGAGGATTAACTGATTATCCAGGCTCAAGTTTTGATCCTAGTCCTCAAACACCAACAACAGTAATAACCCCTGATGAATTTCATACAATAAGTGAAGCGTTAGATCCTTCAGTTGTTAGTTGGTCAGCAATATTGGATAGCTACGAAGCAATGTCTGATGGAATAGATTTCAATGCCCTTGTTGCTGAAATCAAAACGATATTGAGTAAAGGTGATAGAATAACGTTCGGTGTTTTATTACCTGATACGAATCTTGGTGTATCTGGTGCTGTTGGGAAGTATAAAGCGCAAAGTGATTCTTGGGTTTTGACGACACAAATCGCTCAAGACGCTCAAGATATGAGTAATCTCCCGGGTCATGAAATGATCATCACAGGCTATGATGATAATGCAGTGGCGATTGATAAAGATGGCAAAAAATATAAGGGGTTATTTACGTTACGCAACTCTTGGAGCGATGAAGTAGGTTACAAAGGTAATTTTTATATGTCATATGCATATTTTCAGGCATTGGTGATTGAAGCAAATCGAATTAGAAATTTAAAGAGTAACCACGCACAAGCTTGATAACGTTTGCTTAACCAAGTCTCCTCCTCGATAAGAGGGGGAGGCGATGTAGCTCAGTATTATATTGGGCCGTATAGGGATCGAACCTATGACAAAAAGATTAAGAGTCTTCTGCTCTACCAGCTGAGCTAACGGCCCCAGGTTGGGTATTGTAACTCAAACATTAAAAAATTCAATCAGTAGAGGGTAAAAATAATACTAAGCTAAATTATCAGGAAAAACAGCAAGAGCTTGTATCGGCATTACCCGGGTTACCATTTTCAAAGGTTGAGTTTTTGAAGAAGCTGTTGAGTATCAATCCAGTGCTTGTTAATGCACTGACGCCCAAAAGTACAACACCTAGATTAAAAAGCAAAGGAACTGTGGGGCAGAGCATAGCTGAAATTAGAAGCGCAGCTCCACCCAAGGCAGATCCTGCCGCGATACATTTGAAGAAGAATAACTGTTCGTTGATTTCATTTTTTTCTATCATTTGAGTGAGCTCCATGCGAGTATGGAATTTTATCTTACCGTACTCGTATATCAATAATATACAGATGTTTTCTATTTCAGTTGGTATTGCGTCAATTATTTTTTTAAAATCTGGACCTTCAGTTGGTAAATTATTAATACTTATATCGACTTTCATGAGACTTTTTGGTAGAGACTCTAAACAGGATGTTAAAGTATCTATACTAAGCAAATGTAACAGATTGTTGCTAAGATCTAACGACTTTATATGAGCAGGAATATTCTCAAAAATAGCCATTAGTTCACCTTCATTTTTGTCCTGGATGTTAGCAAAATTAAGTTTCAGAAAGTTAATTTCACTGGGAATGTATGTGAATTTGCCAATGATATCTTTGACAGTATCTTCATGAATAGTTATTGTGTACATACTCAATCACCAACCCAAAATAATTTAATGAACAGGAATATATCACAAACAGTCCATGTGTGCAATATATTGACTTGATGTGTATGATTAAAACCGTCTCATAACGTCGCGACAATCACCGCTTAAAGAGCCAAACTATTAGGTTCCTTGAATGGGTGGTTTAGCCGTATCTATAGATTTTGAATTTGGGGTGGGCAAATTTGGTTGAGTATTGCTAGGGCGAATTGTTATACTCCCGGATTGTAAGGTGTAAGCAAATGAGCTAACTGAATAAATGGCGTAGGTTGATATGGATAATATATACAAAACTATAGTCACCATGCTTTTCATGCTTTACTCCTGTGCAAAATAAACAATATTGTAACATTGTGAGTATAGACTAAGATTGTAGGGACAGAGGTTTATCTTAAAATCAGATTTGCACCTCGTTACCTAGGGGGCTGTTGACATTTGATCCTCCGGTCGCGGACGTGTCGCGGTTTATCGGGCGTTGTTGCATATATCAAGAGCTACGCCAGCCTCCTTGGGGGTTGTTTAAAAAACAGCCACACTATCGGGTAATCCCAGTTTATTCATCTTATTAATAATCCTGCTTCGTATAGCTAAGTCTGTATATTGGTTTTCAGGCGTACGGACACTCATTTCATCGCCAAAAATAGAATTCAATTGCCCCATATTGGTTTCTACTAAAGAACGTCGATGATAATTATTTTCTTGTTTCCAAAGGCGTAGTTCTTCTTCTTTATTAGGTGCCGATTTAAGTCGTGTAATGAGTTCATCACGTGGAATAAGTGCAGGATTTTCTTAATCTTATTTCATTGTACTGCTGCGTTATGCTGAGGAGGAAAAACAGGTTTGGCTCCGCGCCTAAGAGCAGTCTCATAACAATTTTGCTTATCATAAGCCCCATCGCCAGTAATTTGCTCGATTGGATCTTTAATTTGCTCAATAAGACCAGGCAAATAATTACAATCAAGTCGAACACTGTCTGTTACAGACAAAGCTACAATATCCAGAGAATCAGCATCTAATGCTATATGTAATTTTTTCCATAGTTGGCAACGGCTTTCACCATGTTTTAATCGTTTCCATTCTCCCTCACCCAGGACTTGAACTCCCGTTGAGTCAATTAAAATATGCCGAGTTACACCTCTAGGTTTAATGCCTAAGTCTACTTTTAAAGTCTTACCTCTTCGGCAAAGAGTAGTATAGTGTGGTGTCGGTATGTTTAACCGATTGAGCTTTATTAATGATTCCAAAAAACCTTCTGCTGCCCTGTGGGATAAATTAAATAACTGCCTAATGGTTAAAGTACAAAGAATCAGTCAATCTGAATAGGCCTGATTCCCATGGGAGCCTTGTGCACTCATTATTTGATTTTTATTAATCCGAATAAAAAGACTTCCACGAGAAACTAATCCTTTGGTATACTCAGACCAGTTACGAATTCTATAGACTTTTTTAGTCATTGGTAAACTCCTCTTTTTCGACGAACAGAAGTTATACCGTTTAGGTTCGTAACGCTATATTATTTATATCTTTTTTTACATCCCCAGATTAAAAAGGCAGTTTTATTAAATCTGCAACAAAGCCGGATAGACCGCGGCACGTCGGCGACGGGAGCAAATGTCAACAGCTCCTAACTTATGACACTTCTCTTAACGTTCAGTGAAACTAATAATCAATCTAACTTAGTGCTTCGTCTGTCATGGTAACGTTGAGTTCTAATACCGAGTTATCACCTATGCGTTCAAGATTAACACGTACTTTGTCTCGATCGATTTCAATATATTTAGCAATCACAGCAAGAATCTCTTCTTGTAGTTTAGGTAAATAATCTGGCGTATTTCGCTGAGTGCGCTCATGGGATATGATAATTTGCAAACGTTCTTTTGCAACCGATGCTGTGGCATTTCTTCTTCGTAAATAATTTAAGATGCTCATGCTGTAACATCCTCCTTGTTTTTACCAAATAGGCGACGCAAAATTCCCTTGCGTTCAGCTGCTAAAAATCGCATGGGGCGCTCTTCACCCAGAAAACGCGCAACAGCATCCTGATAAGCAACACCCGCGTCACTTGATTCGTCAAGAATAACAGGTGTACCAGTGTTTGATGCTTTCAGTACAGCTTTAGATTCAGGTATAATGCCAATTAGGGGTATAGCGAGAATGTCCTTTACATCTTGAACTGAGAGCATCTCACCTCTTTCCGCACGGTGAATATCATAGCGTGTAAGCAATAGGTGTTCTTTAATAGGTTCCTTACCATCGATAGCTCGTTTGGTTTTACTTGATAGAATGCCTAAAATCCTATCAGAGTCGCGCACAGAGGACACCTCAGGGTTCGTTACAATAATGGCCTCATCTGCGAAGTACATCGCCATCATCGCGCCAGACTCAATGCCTGCTGGCGAATCACATACGATGAATGCAAATTCTTCTGATAATTTAGCTAGTATTCTTTCAACACCTTCAAATGTTAAGGCATCTTTATCGCGAGTTTGTGAAGCTGGAAGAATGAACAGTTGCGGTAGTCGTTTATCTTTAATGAGTGTTTGCTTAAGTGATGCTTCACCATTTATTACATTGATGAAATCATAAACAACACGTCTCTCACATCCCATGATAATGTCAAGGTTTCTAAGGCCAATATCAAAATCAATGACTACGGTCTTGTGACCACGCATCGCAAGCCCAGAAGCAATGGCAGCTGAAGAAGTTGTTTTACCAACTCCACCTTTCCCAGATGTAACAACAATAATTTTAGCCAACTTAGAGCCCATCCCTCTAGGATTTATCACATGATTCTAACAGTGTACACGGTATTGATGATTATATTCAATAGATAGCTTAATTATTGTGCGATTTTTGACAAGGCAAGTGATGTGCTATTATAAGATTAAGTGCTCTATAAAATTTCAATTAATCTTTATGTGATAGATCTATTGAAACCGATTCAAGATAAATGAACAAATTAGATACATTGGTTGATTAGGGAAGCGCATTGGTTGATGTAGTCACCCACTCTGTGGTACAAGAAATGATGATAATTAAAGAGTCTGTCACCATTGTTTTTGGAAGAAGCTAGCAAATACGATGCACTTTATCATTGGTTCCAAACCCCGATTGGGGTTCGGTTGGCTGTTGCCTTTAAGGATGAATTATCACGCATGATACGTACCTATCATGGTGAGCGTTTGCTGCAACTTGGGCATTGCGCAGAAAATCCTTGGCTTGACATTCTTAATTTCCGTTACAAATGGTTGGCAACGCCTTGCTCCTTGCAAAAAAAAATTGCATTTGTCTCATCATTAACGATGCTACCGATTGAAAGAAACAGTATTGATTGCGTGATTGCACCTCTTACACTCGAAGCGTTTCCACGGCACAAAAATCCTTTAGATGAGATTGATCGGGTGCTGAAACCGATGGGCTGTGTAATTTTTTTTGGGTTTAATCCCTTTAGTTTTTGGGGGGGCGCACTTCGTTTTGGACATTTGCGTTGTTTT
>JBIIJL010000070.1:0-9942 GCA_044233795.1 Legionella sp.
GGTTTATCGTAAGCCATCGTCCAGACATTCGCTCACTCCATAAGTGATCAATGTCTTTTAACAATAGCCTTTAAAACCGGCAGTCCTAATTGTCGTCAATCGGCAGTCCTAATTGTCGCGCGATAGAAAAAGGGCGTTTCTGGGTAGTCAGCAGTTATGATTATGCTAAACAAGTGCTGTTGAGTGATGATTATACCTGCGATCGGAGTTCTTTTTTTATTTCACGTATGCCAGAGTTGAATTTAGCGCTAGTAACCGATTTTTTTGATGTAGTATATAAGATGATGGTGATGAGTGACGCACCAGAGCATACCAAGCGTCGTCGTATTTGTTATTATGGTTTTGGAAATCACAGTATTGATCAATTAACTCCATTAATTCAAAAAACTATCGATACAGGCTTAGCTTCTTTAGCTCAGCAAGGCAGCATCGATTTTGTACCTAGTTTTGCGGAAACCATTCCATCGACAACTTTGGCGGATTTTTTTAATATTCCGGAAACAGAGCGAATGGACTTTTACCATTGGTCAAATAATATGACGCAGTTTTTTGGTGGTTCTACCAGCTATTTAGATGCTGATGGTGTTAAAGTGAATGAGAGTGCCAAAGCATTAAAAGATTATTTTATTGATTTAGTTGCGACACGGCGGCGTCAGCTAGGAGATGATTTTTTAAGTGTTTTATTAACTCATCAAGAACATTTTGCTTTAACCGATGAGGAAATTGTTTCACAGGCGATTATGATGCTAGTAGCAGGTCAAGTATCTACCACGGACCAAATGTGTAATAATTTGTATGCGTTATTAATGGATCCTCAAGCGAAAAAGTTAGCATTGAACCAACCGGAACAGTTAGAAAAAATTCTAGAAGAATGCACGCGACTTGATCCAGCCGTGACGTTTACTTTTCGAGTTACTAAAAATCAGACACATATTGGTCAACAACCCATTGCACCTGGTGATGTGATATTTATTTCTAATCATGCCGTAAATCGAGATAAGGCGTATTTTTCTAATCCGGATAAAATTGATATTGAATTAAATCAAGCCAAGAACTTTAGTTATGGTTTTGGGGGACATTTTTGTTTAGGGGCAAAGTTGGCACGGGTGGAAATGCTGTTATGCGTACAATCTTTGTTACAGCGTTTTCCTACGCTACAGATTGATGAGAATAAGCCTATTGTGCGGAAACATCATAGTTTATCTTTTTCAGGTTTTCAAAATTTACCGCTGAAGATATAACTGTTACCATGGGCTTCTCAGCACAAAATAAGTTGCTAGCTGATAGCTTTTCGCATTTGAGTTATCGTCAGCACTGGTGTATGAAAAATTAAATCAGGTGGCGTATTATGTTGGTTGTTCCGCGAGAACAAAACGAACAATAGAAATATTTAATTCTCTATAAATCACATCAATATCAGATAAGTTAAATCTTTTTTATAATCATGTAAGCATCCAGAACATCCTTCCGAGAGGCCGGATTTGATATAATAGACATACTCGGACATTCTTTGGTTTTCAGAATCCATGGTTACCGTAAAATCAGCAATTTTTCACGTCTTAATAGCATATTTCCACCACTCATTAATTTAGATATAGTCATTGCATGTGTTTCTGTAAAATTTCAACACACAGCCTCCTCAATGTATCATGAGGCTAACAACACACTAGCGGGCAGTGAATTGCATCACATGCTTACATACCCAGTCTACCAATCAAACTATCTTTTTGACCTACTCTATAGACTCGCGGAATAAACTCATCCAAAATAACCTCGTTAGTTGTGTGCGACAGAGCCGATGGAAATGCTTAAATTCGCAGACTTTAAACACATAACAACACTCAAAGCTTTTGATCAATCTTCACCACCTTCTGACCAAGATGAGTCTATTGTTTATGAATGCAGGAAATAAAACCCATCTCTTATTAATCATATGGATAGTGACACTCATAGCAATTGGGGGGGCCATTGGCTCTTTAACCAAGCCTGAGATTAGTACTTGGTATAGCATCTTAAATCGCTCAAGCCTGACACCACCAAATTATGTATTTCCGGTTGCTTGGACTATTTTATACGGAATTATTGGTACTTGCGGTTGGCTCATTTGGTGTGCTCAAGCATTTCCAAAGCTAAAAGCGCTTAAAACCTTATATGTGACTCAGCTCATTTTAAACTGGAGCTGGACACCTTTATTTTTTCATTATCACTTAACCGGACTTTCCCTGGCCGTGTTGATAACTATGGATCTTCTGGTCAGCGCACTCATTTTTCTAGTTTATCCGAAGATAAGATCCGTATCGCTACTGATGACTCCATATTTGCTATGGATTTTATTTGCCACCAACTTAAACTTTTACATATGGTGGTGTAACTGAATAAAAATTAGCAATGCTGTTCACGTATGAGAACCTCTTGTCGAACCGCTAAAATATCATGCAATATGCCAGCAGCTAACTCTTCAAACTTAAACCAAGTCCAAATAATCATCTCAACTATATTACTATAGGGCATTGATATGGCGTTGTTGTAAACTATAATGACCCCCGAAATTTAGACCACAAAAATTTAAAAATTTAGGAGATAATAGCCTCTAACGGAGGTTGTTATGTCAAAGAACAAAAAGTGGTCATCATCAGCGAAATTTGAAATTGCGTTGCTAGCAATTAAAAATGAAACGACGCTAAACGAGATATGCAAAAAATATGGTGTTGCACCAAGTCAGGTGCACTCTTGGAAGAGGCAATTACTTGACCAAGGAGCTGACCTTTTTAATAAAAAGGACAAAACGGCCGAGGTGATTGCTGAACACTGAAAGACTTTATTGCAAGAAAAGTATCAGACTCAAATCGAAGTTACTTTAAATGGGGGGATTGCCTAGCGAATTAGAGAGGCGGCACGGTCCATATTGCCCATTAAGGAGCAGTGGAACAGTCAACAGATAAAAATCAAGCTGATATCTAAATGTAGTTAATTTCCCAATCAAAATCATTATGATAAAAATGAACGAGTGCCGCATTTTTTAATGTAAGGTCAGAGTGATTAAAAGATTTTTTAATAATGCTTAATAGTGTTGCATAAACAAAACCGTGCGCGACAAAAAGACAAGTCCCTTCGTGATTATTTAACCACCGATTAAAAGCGCTCAAAATTTTATGCGTATATTCTCTTTTTGATTCACCACCTGGTATCGGGGTATCGTCAGAAAGAGAAATAATATATTCACTAAGTCCAATATTAGGCATTCCTTCAAAAACTCCCAGATCAATCTCTCGCAAATCCTCATCAATTAATGGTGAACAACCTAGAGCTATTTCAGCAGTTCTTCTCGCTCGGATCATAGGACTAGAAATTACATAATCGATTTTGATAGTCAGCAATTTATCTTTCAAGGAGTATGCCTGAGCCACCCCTTTTTCAGTTAAGACACTATCAATTTTACCACCTGCACAGATGCCTTGTTTATTGTCCTCAGTTTCTCCATGGCGAACAAAATAAAATGATCGCTCTCTAAGCATCATCATGATCACAAGCTAACTCAAGAAATGATCGGAGTGCGCTAAGGCAGGTTGAAATGACCAGTTCTTTCCTGTTGAGTTGCCCTTTTACATGCAAATTCAAGTAATAACTAATGGGAAAAAGATCGCTACCCCATAATATTTTTTCTAACTCAGCTATCCGTTCCATTCTTTCTTCTACATTTTTTATAGGGGGTTCAAAAGGAGCGAAATTATTAGAAAAAATGCGAAGCGTATTAACTATTTTCATGTGCTTAAATAGATTGAACTCTTTCTTAGAAGGCAAACGCTCTAAATATAGGTCAAGGACCTTAGAGTCTTGTTCTTCTCCCAGACAATTCACGAGGGAAAAAAAACCGAGATCACTAAAAACGTGCCCCATTCCCGCATCAGACCAATCGATAAATTTAAACACATTTTCGCTGATGATTATGTTTAACGCATTAAGGTCATTATGACAAGGAGCCAAAGGCTCGTTCTCAAATAATTTTTCATAATATTTGAGTTTGTTTAAGGCATTTTGAACGGATTTGGAGGGGAAAGGGATTTCAGATCCCTCTAACTGCCTAATTTGAATTCTTACTCTCTCAAAAACAGTCAATCCAGTTGGAAAATGTCCCGTAGACATATGTAGTTGTTTGATCAGTTGAAGGAGGATTTTCAGTTTTTCTTGATTATTTATCACCAAAGAAGTCAAGTGTGTCCCTGACACAAAATCCATAATTATAACATAATAATTAGCATCAACATAAACAACACGAGGCCCTATTCCCCGCTCACCCGCATAGATTGCAGCATCAGTTTCATGCTTTCGAACTTCTAAAAATACAGAGGGGTGTAACAATCGAAGTACGTAATCGCGATAATCGACAGAGACCTTGTAATTTTTAGAAAGACTTAGTCCTCCTTGTAATTTTTAGAAAGACTTAGTCCTCCTTGTAATTCTGAAATACTCGAAGGGATTGCATTTTTAAAATGCTCTTTTAAGTAATCAGAAGGAGACATGGAAGTATCACGCCATTTGAATGTATCAAGTGAGCTTAAAGTGTATGATTATAATTCATGATAGTGCTATTGTAAAACCAGTATCGATTTTAATAATTCAATGATGGGAACTTAAAAACACTTTAATCAGCATATATCTAGGAAACTACCAACTTTTCATAGTTTTATGGTTGATGGGATCTACCTTAAATAAGATGGTTTAATGAACCATCAATTTCATCACCCAATTCCTGAGAACTAGTTTTAGCGAAGAAAAAAGAATTATTAAATGAAGTAGGTTGATTTTTTTTGGAAAAGTCAATCGCATGACTTGCTGCTTTGACAATGATAGCGAGTAGGCCAATACCAGTTAAGGCGATTAAGATATTTGCTGTAATTGGCTTCCAAATCTTTCTATGTGCTTGCATTTCAGTATCTTTAGAGTGAAGTATCTTATGAAAATCTTTTTTAAATGTTTCAAGGCTGTCTGGGGTTTTTTCGATCTTGGATGCTTCTTTTAGCATCCCCTTAAGTTGACCAGCAAGCTCAACAACTATCTGTCCTTTGACTAGATTAAGGGCAGATAACTTTGCTCCATACTTCCCCATCTTATTAATTTTATTATATAAATCACCAAAAATAGGATCCATCTCTATGTAATGATTATCAACAAACGAATAGTCAGTTTGAAGAAGTATCACACGAGCAACAAATCCTAATTCTTTCGGTGTAAGTGGATGACCAGGAATAGAAGGTTGGCTTGAGAAAAAATCAAAAAAACCTTTGTTCTGTGGCCGTTCTGAAGAGGCAGTAGCTACAACAACAAACTTACGTAGTTTTTCATGCCAAATGGCCTCGTCTTTTATCATCTTCAAACGAATAAAAGCGTCAGCCGCTAATAATCGTTGATCACCACCGACTAGATAGTCTTTGAAAAGCTCGGTTAAACCATAGATTGAAACTTTTTTCAAAATAAGCTCTTTAGTGTGCTCATCTGTTGGTAATGACTCTAAACAGGCCGCAGCAATTCGTGGATTTTTTTTGGCACGAGCTAATAAAGTGCATGGATAAGCAGAATCAACAGCACTTCTAAAACGCTCTCGCTCAAATTCATTTACTGATTTTAAATCAAAGTCCGCTAATAAAAGGGTGCAACGTTCGGATTCCGATAGTGAATACAAAATACTCTTTATGATGTCTACTCTTTTATCTTGTACCTCTTGAGTATCAAGCGTCAGCGAGAACGAAGGGCAGAATTTTTCTAGAAGATTGTAATGACTTGCTTGTATCATAAAAAAACGCTTCTCTTTGGGGATTAGAGCTAATAGTTGTGCTAAAACGGTTAGGTTAAGACTGCTCGCAACCCTGAATAATACACTGCTCTTCAACTTAGCCTCTTCTATATCATCTTCTGTTAATAATTTGAAAAGATGTAAGACAACCTCCCAGTGAGAATTGCTAAAGGCAGATTCCAATGCATTGGATATCGAGGCAAAACTTGCTTTATTCACTCCAGACTTTTTGGTCATTAATTGCACAATCTGTAGTTGACCTGCCTTGCCGGCTTTTTCCAGTAAGCGAGTGCCTATAGAACTAAAAACCTCACGAGGGATAAGCTCCGCAAGGCATACGCTCTCATCCATAGATAGGAACAGTGGGAGTATTATATTCCATTGAGCATTCTCGACAAACGCATCTAAGATCTCACCTAACATCTCAGGTATAGAATTTTGATATCCCTTTTCTATGTATAGCTTGATAAGAATTAGCGCCAAACTCCAGTGTTTATCATTAACTGATTGGTGCAAAAGCTCGAGAACAAATGGCTGGTCTATGACATCGCCTAATGTAGCCAATTGATTTTGTAGTAATTGAGAGTCACCAGCCTTCATGGTTTCCCGAGTGAGGGTTCGCTGGTTAATTCTTAATGTTAATTGTTCATTAGTGATGGGACCTATTAGGAGTAAATCCATAATAATACTACGCCGTTCGCATAGATTTCCTTTTCGCTTCATCTGTTTAATTATCTTTCGGTAGTAAGGGTCTGTGATGAAGAAAGGTGTCTTTTGTAGAAGAGACATACCTATTTCGCAAAATTTTTCATCACAGCAAAGCTTCAGAATGATTAATTTCCACTCTATATCAGAAAACTTATCATGAGGATTTGAGATAAAATGAACGTTAGCTAATTGATGTGCATAAGCAGAATAACTTAATGCCATCGTTATAGCATCTATAGAGGGTTTATTTGCTTCTGAAAAGTTAAGTAAACGTTGCACAATGCTCCATTGACGACTCTCTGCAGAGTTACTAAGCAACATGCTTATTGTCGACTCGTCAAGTTTGCTTGGCATCTGAGTGATAAAAAGTTCTACAACTTCCCACTGGCCACCATAACTAATGCCAGCTGGCTTTAGTAGCATACAAGCCATCTCCATATCAACAACATCGCTGTGATAAGTAAGTAGCGGTTTAAGAGAACATATATCTTGATTGTACACAGCCTTTCTTATCTCGGCTCTTAATTCAAGCACCTTCAAAGGGATATGGGGTTGTTGCAATAGATCTCTAATAACTAATCTAAATCGGTGTTCCGCATAACCACTAAGTATTAAATTAACACAACGCCATCTCTCTTCCGCGCCAATTTCCACCATCAACTCGTGAAGCACGCCCTTGTAGCCCAGTTCCTCATGATAAAAAGGCATTTTTTCAAGCAGAGACCACCCGATATGACAATATCTACTTTGGGAGCAAAGAAGATCAATTAATTTTTTCCATTCTTCATCGGTATATTGAGAACGAGGGTCATCAACAGCCAATAAAAATTCGAAATTTTTCTCATCTTCCTTTGCCTTTCGTAGAGAGCTATCTAAAAATATGGCATTGGCTTGCTGACGATCCAGGGCTTGGGCTGTTTCATCATACATGGTGAGATGATTTGGAGTACCTGGTGCATAAAAACAAATGGGCACTTGATACGTTTCATCCCAGGATAGCCCTAACTCTAGAGCCTGTTCTTTTAAACGAGTATATAAGATTCGCGCTCGGTCCTGGGATAGTAATCTTGACTCTAGATTGTCTGTCGCAATAAATAAACGGGCACTTCCATCAGTTTTCCATCTAACGCGCGTAAGCACTTCGTTATATCTTTCTGTCGTTGATACCTGAGTTAGCTTCTGTTTAAAGGAGTCGATATTATCAAATAAAGTAATATTACTACTCGCTTTGAAATATTTTTCAGCCTCTTCAATCGTTTCAAAATCATATGGGCGTCCCACAGTGCCACAATCGTAAAGAAAAAAACGCCTTGTAAATAATACACTGTCAGATGAAAACATAACGCCTATTAATCGTGCAGTTCCTTCCCGTAGAAACCCAAAGACTGGGGGAGTTACTTTCGATGTGACTAATGAAGTTGGCATTGCTTTTGAAAACAATAATTTTTGTTCTCGAGAGTATTGTGGTTGTTTCTCTGAGCGTTTGTGGACTCCTAGGCCATCTACCGTATAGGCTTTTTTTTCTCCTACTCGTAAAGGGAACTTATGCTGCTGCAATGGTGTTCGGGTACACACAAAGACAAATTCACGAAAAAAATCAAATTGATCTGCTCGAATACTTTTTATAACGTAATCATCTTGGGGGCCAAACATATTTATTCTCATTAAAGACAAGCAAAAAAGCTCAAATTATAAACGCAAAGTATCAATAATGCAACGATGGGTCTTAAATTTGTGTCAACTGTGGGCAACACTCTTTTTAGTGATGACTATAATTTGTGCAAACCTACCTTAGGGTGCCGGCTGGTCCGGAGGACTCGTCCACATGTCCATAAGCTTTTCTCGGAACTTACAAGTTAAACGGTTGCTTCCAGGTGTTCCTTTGTTTTCTTTAACCAACCAGGATTAAATTGACTCCACAGCGACTTTGTTTTGCTTTGTCGACCATGTTGACTGCGTTCGTCATAATCATATCCATTAAGTTTCTTGGTTCCCTGTATTGGTTTCTCTATAAAACAATATGGAATTTTTTCTCCTTTATTCGGTAATCCTCCAAAGCAAAAACTGGCACTAGTTGCCTAATCCTCTATTTTTAGATTCAGTTAAAAATGGGGGGATTACCGGACTCGAACCCCCGACACCTTGGTTCGAAGCCAGGATGATCAATAATAAAAAATAATAAAATCAGTGAATTGCGATGTAACGAATCCAGTAACTACTGACTCACACTGCCCTACACGATTGAGACCACATCTCATACTGTTACAAATCTACTACACGCTATTTTTAATCAAACACCCATGTTTTACATGTATTTTTAATAAAAATATTTGCGCCTTTATCTGTGGCTGTGTATAATTTAATCATGAAAACACTCAAACGTGATAATGTCCTATCTCATATGAAATCCGGTGTGGTTTACCGCAGGGTGGGTCTATTACCATACTCAAATAACCTAGATCGGGATTTACACACATTAGTTAATCAAAACAAGTTAAAAAGACCAGCGCCAGGATTGTATTACAAACCTAAGTCTTCTCGGTTCGGATTATTGCCTCCATCTGATGAAGCATTGGTTAAAGCTTTTCTGAAAAAACCATTCCTCATGTATTCATGGAACGATTACAACACCTTGGGATTAGGATTAACGCAGTTATATAATCAAGTCGTCGTTTATAATACTGAACGGCATGAAGAGGTGACCCTTGGAAATAGAAAATTTGCATTCAAGCGCCCAAATAATGGATTCCCTGCACAATTAACTCGCGAATTTTTATTGGTTGATTTATTAAACAATGCCAAATATTTAACTGAAGATGTCAATGGCTTAGAGTCAACAATCAAAACGAAGCTAGGGGAGTTTGACCATACCCTACTACTCCAATTAGCGGGGCAGCACGGGAAAGTATACTCACGAAAATTAATAGCCGCTCTATTGGGAAAATAACATGTTTTTACACGAACTACCCGATGCGAAAGACTTATTTCTTGTTGTTTCAGAAGAAAAAGCAATTAATCCAAGCATTGTCGAGAAAGATTATTGGGTCATGCATACCCTCTGGGGATTACAACAGCAAGGATTTGAATTTGAATTAAAGGGCGGCACCTCTTTATCTAAAGGTTTTAATATTATCGACAGATTCAGTGAGGACATCGATATCCAAATTCACCCCGCGGCTTCACTGGAAATAAAATCAGGAAAAAACCACGACAAAAAAAACCATATTGAAGGCAGAAGAAGTTTTTTTTACAATCTCGCCAACATATTAGCTATCAATGGATTAGCTTTTCAACGTGATCATGAATTTGATGATATTGCGAAAATGCGCAGTGCGGGAATCAGAGGCACTTACCAGTCTCATTTTCCATCACTAACTGCATTAAAAGAAGGCGTCCTGCTTGAGGTGGGCTTTGATAAAACAACCCTTTACGATTCAAAAAAA
>JBIIJL010000076.1:0-8745 GCA_044233795.1 Legionella sp.
TCCAAAAGCCACTCGTTCCAGGAATGTATCTAACAGGCGATTTGGTTGAAAAAGAGAGTGCATTTTTGTTGAAGTACATGCTATTTTGCTTTTATCAGGGCCCGCTAAATGAGCTCCAATTATCGGAGCTAGTTCATCAGGGAGCCTAGCTAGGCTATACATCTGCTCTAATTCAAACCTGAGCCAGGGCAAAGACTCTTTAATCTCTTGGGGTAATCTGGGCAGCGCATTTAAGCTGATTAGCAGCTGAATTTGATTCTCTGAAGCTAATGTCTTAAAACGCAAAAAAGCCTCTTTTATCTCGCGTGGAATGCTTCGGTCTTGAGTGTTTTCTTCAATCCACTTCACTGCATTGCTATAAAGACCTTCATCGGCGTGTCTTGGCATATCTATATCTTAATAGTTATTTGAGTGGATTATATCACATGTGATTTAAATAAAAACATTTCATGTGCCACAGACTTGGATCATTCTATTTGTCGTCAACAGCCCCTAGTCAAATCAACCTGATGCTGTAATTAAATATCAAGCTTTGGATTCACATTAAACTATAGAATTGCACTTGGAACCGTATTAGCCACCTCCTTTTGCCGCTGTGGGTAAATCCCATGGTCGAGTGTCAGATACATGTGCACTGGTCACACCAAAAAAACGACCTGTTTTTTGTAAAAAAGATGGATGATTTTCACATACAGCATTTTTAGGCGTATTGAAAAATAGATGTGATTGATGTGCAGTACGATAGCCATATTGAGTAGCCTTTATCACGGTTTCGTTAACGACTTCACTACAAAGCGGAGACGCTTCCTTTCCCTGCGTGAGTTGCTCTTTGAGAATATTCAAACTTTGCTTGATATAACTTACACCTGCTACAGCGCGCATAAAGTCTACTACGCGCATAGAGTCTACTAATAGATTTATTATGTTGAATATTGGCAAAATAGTAGACAATAGCAAGATGATAGAATTGGCCTGTATCGCTTGATTATTTGAATCTTTTCCTATATTGAACATTTCCCACACGTCACGTAACGCATATATGCTTATTGCAATATTCACATATGGTGTTAATAACAGCGCAGTTGATGTTAAAGCGGACAGCGATACTGCTTGTGTTATAAGTTGATAAATGATGCTTGCCGCCATTAAGCTTGTGAAAACTTCAGGCGGAAGACTCGTCAGTTCACTTAATGGGTTACTGATCTGATTTACCGGCGATGCCAGCAGTTCACTGACAGCGTGAGCTGCTTTAATAGGTGCTGATAAGAAGTAGGTGAAATAGGCTATGATATCGGTTGAGTCTGTGGATTTATTGACTAGAAAGTCACCTGGTTTATGCGTATAAATGTCTAGTACGCCTAAAATTGCGGCAACCCATTTCAATGGATTGATCAATTTACGAACCGCAAAAATTGGTTTTGTACTTCCAAAACCTAATCCAACAAATTCGCGATAGCTAAAGTCATCCAAATATTCTTCAGCGAATAGGCGAATGATAAGCTTTCTAGCTTCAATAAGAAGAAAGTCTAGGAGATGTTGATTGTTGCGCTCAGTGAAGTTCTTGCACCGGGCTCGCGCTAGGTCAATTTGATTTTTTTGCAATTGGCTAGCGACGTGAATAAATGGCGCGTAATATTCGGCAAATCTATACATTTCTTCTTCTTTTTGGAGGCTGGAAAACTCTTTTAATAAACCCTGAATATTTTTGTCAATTTCTATTTCCATGAAAAAATCAAATCCAGTCATAGGTACGGTAAAATTTTGTTTTTCTTTAACGTATTTATTCATTTGAGCAAAGGGTTCTGGTTCTTCGGTGGTCGGGTGTGTGATCGAGCTATTGCCAAGTCCAGTTAGTGTTTTTAATGCGTCTACTATGGCGATGAATTGTTTATTAACCTTAGCCTTAGCCTCAGTCGACGGATGTTTGTCAGGATGGTATAATAACGCCAATCTTCTATATGCTTTTCTTATTTGAGTTTGTTGCTTGTCATAATCCAACTTTTCAAGCTCTTCTGGTGCAATATTGAGCACTGATAAAGCTGATGCGTTGTATTTTGGCATAATTAAATCACTCCTAAATGCACTATAAATGGGTCAAAAGTATACCTTCCAACATACCAAGATTATTTTCACAACGGCTATTAAACGATGCTTCGCGATACCTATCAGTTGTCTTGCTTTAGTGTAGATAACAATGCTGTTGCTGCAAATTGTTCTGCTTTCCTTCTGGTGTCGCCTAAACCCGTGGTTTTGAGTGATAGTTCTCGCACTTCACAGACCACATGGAAGATTTGGTCATGCTCAGCGCCGTCTGTGGAGATAAGGTGGTAAAGAGGTAGTGGAAGTTTTTTGGCCTGTAAATATTCCTGCAACTGTGTTTTCGCATCTTTTAGGTTATTGTTCAGTGCTGGGTCCTCTAATCTTAACCGGTAAAGATGAAGAACCACGTGCTTTGAAGCCTCAATCCCGCCATCAAGTAAGATCGCCGCAAACAGTGCTTCTAATGCGTCCGCAAGGATCGATGATCGACGAAATCCACCACTTTTTAACTCACCTTGCCCAAGAGATAAATAATCGCCCAGATCTAATTCTAGGGCAATCTCAGCTAGCGTGTCACCTTTAACTAGATGTGCGCGGAGTCTACTAAGAACACCCTCACTTTGTTCAGGGAATTTTTCATAAAGGGCCTTAGTGATGACGAAACTTAAGATAGAATCTCCCAAAAATTCCAAACGCTCATTGTTAACAGCGCCGGCGCTGCAATGCGTCAATGCTTGTTTGAGAAAAATTTCGTTGCTAAATGTATAATCAATTTTTTTTAAAAGACGTTGAAAATTATTCTGCACTCACTTTCACCTTTTGATTTGCGTCAAAATCAAATAGCAAGCTCAAGTTGCCGACTAAAGGTCTTTTTACCTGGTATTTAATGTGGATATTCAGGTTGCCGCTATCATCTGGAACGATGTAAATTTCCTCAGGCTTAATGTCATCAATGTTGTTGATGTCAAATTGGGTCATCAATCTTTTTCGAATGAGGTCAGCATTTTCTGATGGGTCTGCGCTAAAATCTTTTTGCGATGGGCTGCCCAGTGCTTTTAATGAATTTATGACTTCATAATGGTGTATGTAGACTGGAATCACACGTAATAAAATAATGGCTGCACAAACAACCAGCGCCATTGTCAATATCATGCCTATGAACGTCATACCGAGTTGATTTTTCAACTATTTCTCCAGTAAATTTATCGAATAAATCGACCGATCCTAGACCATCGTACAGAATCTGTTTTGCCATTCCAGCTCATCCAGACAGTGAATGCTTTGCCACGTAAATATTCATCAGCTACGAATCCCCAAAAGCGACTGTCAGCACTATCATCACGGTTATCGCCCATCATAAAATATTCGCCTTCAGGGACTGTCACATTAAAATCAACAGCAGGGACATTTTTGCGAACGTAGATATCATGCACAACGCCATTCAAATTTTCACGGTATTTTGCAACAGCGTTTCCGGAGCTTTCATCAGTGGTATATTCTACAAAGGTTTGCTTCATTTCTTTACCGTTGATGGTCAAGATTTTATTCTGATAGACCACATGGTCTCCTGGAGTACCAATGACGCGTTTAATGTAATCGAAAGAGGGGCCAGGCGGCCAGCGAAATACTGCGATATCTCCTGTTTTTGGGTTGGATAGGGCAAATATTTTCTTTTCTATCACAGGCAATCTTAGGCCGTAAATGAACTTGTTAACAGCTACGAAATCGCCAACTAAAAGCGTGGGTTCGAGTGAACCTGAGGGGATTCGGAAGGGTTCGAGTAAAAAAGATCTCAGTAATAAAACCAGAATAAAGACCGGAAAAAACGATCGCGAGTATTCAATGATACGGTTGGGTTCTTGTTGCTCTTTGCGTTTAGGGGCCCAAAGCAAGACATCTAGCAAATAAATGATACCACTCACTAACGAGAGGATCACCAAGACTAAAGCAAAATTCATATGCTTCCTTATTTGATTAAGTGAGGCATTGCCTCGTTAATTTATTTTTTTCTATCCGTTTGAAAAACTGCCATAAATGCTTCTTGTGGGATCTCAACATGTCCCACTTGCTTCATACGTTTTTTACCAGCTTTTTGTTTTTCTAGTAGTTTTCGTTTGCGAGATACATCACCACCATAACATTTAGCTGTTACATTCTTTCTTAATGCTTTCACAGTTTGTCTCGCGATGATATGAGAGCCTAAAGCTGCCTGAATTGCAACATCAAACATTTGTCTTGGAATTAATTCTCGCATTTTATCAACCAGTGCTTTGGCACGGGATTGGGCAGCTGCACGGTGAACTATCACTGCTAGCGCATCGACCCGATCAGAGTTGATCAAAACATCCATTTTAACAAGGTCCGCTTCTTCAAAGCGCAAAAAATTATAATCTAGTGATGCATAACCTCGGCTTACGGATTTTAAACGGTCAAAAAAGTCTGAAACGACTTCACTCATGGGTATGTCGTAAGTGACTGAGACCTGTCGCCCACTATACATCATGCTGACTTGAACGCCGCGCCTTTCTGTACAAAGAGTGATAATTTGTCCTAGATAATCTTGTGGAACTAAAATATTAGCGCGTACGATAGGTTCAAGCATTTGTTTAATTTGCTGCGTTGGCGGCAAGCGGGAGGGGTTATCAATCATCACTGTTTCATCTTTGGTATTGATAATTTGGTATATCACCGTAGGGGCTGTTGAAATGAGCTCGAGATTATATTCTCGCTCGAGTCGCTCTTGTACAATTTCCATGTGTAACATGCCAAGAAAGCCACAACGAAAACCAAAACCTAAGGCCTCAGAAGACTCAGGTTCGTAAAAGAGTGAAGCATCATTGAGGCTTAATTTTGCCAAAGCTTCGCGAAACGCTTCAAAATCATCTGAACTGATAGGGAAGAGCCCCGCATATACTTGGGGCTTTACGCGTAAAAAACCTGGCAATGGTTTATCTGCTTGGTGTCTTTCAAGGGTTAA
Source organism: Legionella sp. (assembly GCA_044233795.1). GTDB lineage: Bacteria > Pseudomonadota > Gammaproteobacteria > Legionellales > Legionellaceae > JBIIJL01. The sequence goes on from JBIIJL010000076.1 coordinate 5,018, forward strand.
GGTATCGCCCACAGGGGCACCTTGAATTTCTTTAATGCCGGCAACCACGTAACCAACCTCACCCGCTTGCAGTCTCTGTGAGGGTGTGCGTTTAGGCGTGAAAATACCCACTTGCAGAACATCATATGCTCTGCCCGTAGACATTACACGCATTTTATCACCTTTTTTCAATGCGCCGTTCATGATGCGTACCAGCGAGACGACGCCTAAGTAACTATCAAACCAAGAGTCGATGATCAATGCTTGCAGGGGTGCTTCAGCGTTGCCAACAGGTGGTGGTATTCGCGCTACAAGAGCTTCAAGAACATCTTCAACACCTATACCACTTTTGGCACTGACTCGAATAGCATCATGAGCATCAAGACCAATGATATCTTCAATCTCTGTGATAACACGCTCCGGCTCTGCTTGGGGCAAGTCAATTTTGTTCAAAACGGGTAAGACTTCAAGTTCTTGGTCAATCGCTGTGTAACATACAGCGACTGTTTGTGCTTCTACTCCTTGGGCTGCATCGACGACTAAAATCGCACCCTCACAAGCGGCAAGAGATCGAGAAACTTCATAACTGAAATCCACATGCCCTGGGGTATCGATGAAGTTTAGCAAATAAGTTTGACCATCACGCGCTTTATAATTTAACGAAACGCTTTGTGCTTTGATGGTGATACCACGCTCACGTTCAATATCCATTGAATCAAGTACCTGGGCTGCCATTTCCCTGTCAGATAATCCACCACACATCTGAATAAAACGATCAGCCAAGGTCGATTTGCCATGGTCAATATGGGCAATGATAGAAAAATTACGAATTCGTGTTAAATCATTCAACTGATTTGGCCTAAGGGTAAAAGCGTTTAGTTTAACGCAATTCTCCTCGCCCAGAAAGTGGGCATGCGTTTGGACGTTGCAAATCGTTAAAAATACAGGGATGATCACGGCTGTTGTTTTAAATTTTTTACGTGAGGATTAACATATGCAACTCTTAATTAAGCGAATCCTTCTGATTTGCTTATTTATCACTACTGGCTGCTTGTTTGCAGATGATGGCTTGTTACGACGGCCAGCTGTGAAACTTTATATTGACAATATGGTCAAACAACATCATTTCGATAGAAAGCAATTGGTCGCAATTTTAAGAGCGGCCCAATTTCAACCGCAAATTATTGAATCTATGGAAAAGCCGTTTGAACAAAAGCCTTGGGATGTTTATCAAGATTTATTTCTACAACCTGAACGTGTATCGCTTGGGGTGCAATTTTGGGAGGCCAATCGTAAGGCTCTTGATCGCGCTGCAAAAGAATATCATGTACCGCCACAGATTATTGTAGCTATCATTGGTGTAGAGACACTTTACGGGAAGCATCAGGGCAATTATCGTGTTATCGATGCGTTAACTACTTTAGCATTTTATTATCCAAAACGATCACCCTATTTTACCCGCGAACTCACTGAGTTTTTATTGCTATGTAAAGAGCATCATGTGCCGGTCACACAGTACGCTGGGTCATATGCAGGTGCTATGGGGAAACCTCAGTTTATGCCCAGTAGTTATCGACTCTATGCTGTCGACTATAGAGGCAATGGGAGACCTGATTTGATGAATGATGATAGCGATGCTATAGGTAGTGTGGCTAATTATTTACATCATTACGGCTGGAAAAATAATGGTGATATTGCAACCCCTGTTGAACTTCATGGCAGTGGGTATAAAAAACTTGTGCTCAACAGTAAAACTCCTAATTATGATTATAAACATTTGTTGAAATTAGGAGTGAGTCCTCGTTCCTTAGCATCTAAGCAACCGCAACAAGTAGGCCTTATGGAGTTTACCACGCAAAAAGGGCTTGAATACTGGATGATGTTTCCCAATTTCTATGTCATTACCCGTTATAATTCGAGCCCGCAATATGCTTTGGTTGTTTATTTGTTTTCCCAATCGTTGTATAACAGATGGGCAAATCTTCATGTACACGATGCAAATCCGTATAGTTAGGTAAATTGCGTGGTGCTTTGTTGAGACTTATTCAAGGATGAGAAACGTGGCAACTTGCTTTCTTTTTTCAGAGCAGTTTGATGGTAAGCTTTGTCGCTCGCTAAAACTTGATAACCAAGGACAAGTCAAAGCACCATTGGCGATGCGGACAATAGCTGAGTTTCGATCACTGCAAATTCATGCCCGTACAGTTGTTGTTTTACCAACAATGTCTGCAACGCTCCATAGGGTTGAACTTGAATGGTTACCGATTCGAAAAGCGCAAGCTGCTATCCCTTATGCGCTTGAAGAGTGTTTAGTGCAAAATGTGATGCAATTGCATTTTTCTTTTGATAAAAAGTACTACCAAAATCATCGTTACCTGGTTGTGGTTACTGATAAAGAGAAATTGCGGGCCTTAATTCAGGATTTGGATGAATCATCTATCTCATTTGACCTCATCACGCTTGATTGGTTTGCGTTGAATGACGGGGAGGTGGCTGTAATGCGCGATAGTATACTGATTCATGAGGAGGCATTTCAGGGGGAATTGCGTGGCGAGCTTCTGACCAAATATATACAGCAGTATCAGGATCACAACTACCTTGTTTTTAGCAATAGCGGTTCATGGGTGAAAGATATGCCCCACCAAACTATCCACGAAGAAGCTGAGGTTTTTATTGCCCAGCGAATATGCACCAAAGGGGGCATAAATTTGTGTCAAGGCTTCTTAAGACAAGCCAGTTCAACCATTGCTTCTAAAAAATGGTATCAAGCAGCGCTAGGGCTTTTTTTGGCGCTCTTACTGTCTATTCCAATCATCAATGCTATTGATTTGCATATTCTTCATCGCAAGGTTGCAGAACTGGATAAGAGCATTGCGGTACTTTACCGTGATTTTTTTCCAGAAGCATCCCGTGTGGTAAGTCCACGATTTCGGGTGGAGCAATTGCTCAAAGGAATGGCTACGAATCCTGATGGAGCTTCATTTTGGACAGCAATAGATGTGTTGGCCAACGCCTATAAAAATAATACGTTCACAGTGCTACTATGTCGCTATCAACAGCGGGTTTTATCTGTGAGGCTTATGATTGATAATTTTGCTGCTCTTGAAAAGCTGCAATCGCGTCTCAAACACTTGGGATTAAAAGTAGCGCAATCAGAGGCGTCATCGCAAAAGGACAAAGTGATAGCCACCCTGGAGTTAAGTCTCTCATGAAAGATAAAATCTCAGCTTTTTTAAATCAATTGTCTGAGCGCGATCGTGCAATGCTTGGATTGGGGAGTTTGTTTTGTTTTTTTTATTTATATTATTTGATCCTCTATTCTCCGCTTGAAAAAGCTGTGCACAACGCGCGTCAACAGCTTACGGAAATGCAAGCGACCAAGCTATGGATGGAACAAGCGCGCAGTGGCTATAAAGCTCAAACAAAAACTATAGAGATATCAAGTAATCAATTGCTCACTTTGCTTGCAGGCTTATTGAAAAATGCTTCATTTAAGAGCTATTCCTATCAATTGCAACAAACAGGATCACACGATATTCAATTGACGTTTGATGAAGTACCATTTAATGATTTCATGCGTTTTACTCGCGATTTGAATGAAAAATATGCATTTATTGTTAAGCAATGGTTGATTGAGCGAACTTCAACCCCTGGGGTGGTTAAGTTAAGTATTACCATTGCTGTTGTTTAATCATTGACCTACGCTGCTTTGTATGTTGCTCCAAGATTTGACCCCTGCATCTTTTGCA